>DAOWFB010000172.1 GCA_030638205.1 Thalassospiraceae bacterium | reverse complement strand
CGGATTGGGGATTTTTTCCTGCCCCCTAGTTCACTTGTGCAGACAGTGGTTCAATCAGTGTTTGGGTGACAAGTAATTATGGAAAGACCACTATGAGATTTAACCCTAAACTCACGCATTTCTCCAATGCACTATCGACCAATGGGGTGGCAACGCCGGAATAGGCGGTTTCGGCCCAGCCAACGCCTGTGCCTTCCCACAACATGCGGGTAACCTTGGCCACAGTGGAATTAGCATCGGAATCGTTAGTCCCCCGACCAACCACCAGCAACATGGTTTCACTTAACGCCACATCACTATCCCCAGATGAGGCTGATGAAATTGCCTCATTTACCCGGGCCTGCGCTGCCTTTAACATACGGGCATCAATTCCCAGGTCGGCTGCATAAATAAGTTCAAGCTCTGGATTTTCGGCGGCATAATTATTTATTTCGCTGGGAAGGTCATTTTTTACATGACCGGCGGCAAAAAGCATTCCCGGCAGGCAAATTATTTTTTTAATGCCGCGAGATTTCAAGGCATCTAACCCATCACGGATTACCGGGGTAGCAAATTCAAGGAATCCGCTTTCAACCTCGGTTTCTTTCAGGTGTTTTTTGAACTCGCCCGCCAACTGGTTGAATTGCTCAACCGCCGCCTTGTCGCGAGAGCCGTGGCCACAAATCATTACGCCGTATTCATTGTTATTGCTGGACATTAATTTTTTTCCTCTTCGCCCGGTCATTGCCTCTGAGCGAAATCTATTTAGATATATGAACGGTAGGGCTGGCCTGGTCCTTGCCTTCGGGCCGTTAAATCCCCGCCACAGGATAGTATGGGATAGATATGTGATGGTCTTGGCCTGAGATTATACCCGAACCGCTTGAAAAAAACATCCCCTCCCCGCAAACTGTCGCCCATGTTCACCTTTGGTCTGGAAAATATTACAGGTGCCGGTTTTGATCCGCTGGTTTTGCTGTTAGTGGCGGTTCTGCTGGAAGCCTATTTCGGGCGTTTAGGCATATTCAAAATTATTCCTCATCCGGTTAGCATAATTGGTGGGGCCATACGCTGGCTTGAGAAAAAACTAAACCGCGATAAACGCTCGCAACTAGATCGCGCCATCCGTGGGACAATCTCTGTTTTAATAATTGTAATAGCGGCGGGTGCGGGTGGTTGGGGCATTGCATGGTTGAGCTTGCATCAGCAATTTGGCTGGGTGTTGGAAACAGTTTTATTGCTTAGCCTTTTGGCCGGACGCGACCTTTTTGACCGCACTAGTGATGTGATGCGCGCGCTAGAAAAAGACGGGATTAAAAGCGCCAGAGTTGCGGTTTCCCATATTGTCGGGCGCGACCCGGCGCATCTGGATGAGCACGGTATAGCGCGGGCCTCCATTGAAAGCTTGGCTGAAAATTTTTCCGATGCGGTAATTGCGCCCATGTTTTGGTATGTGCTGTTTGGGTTTCCCGGCATTCTTATTTACAAAGCGGTAAACACAATGGACAGTGAAATAGGATATATGAGCGATCGTTATCGTGCCTTTGGCATGGTTGCCGCCCGCCTTGACGATGTTTTAAACATTATTCCCGCACGGCTGGCCGCGCTGATTATTGCATTGGCATCTTTTGTTGCGCCCAAGGCAAGCCCGTGGGGGGCTTTTAAAACAATGCTAACAGATGCGGGCAAACACACATCGCCCAATGCCGGCTGGGTTGAAGCGGCAATGGCAGGCGCGCTTGGCATTGCATTGGCTGGACCACGAAAATATTCAGGTACAACCGTTAATGCCAAATGGATTGGCGAAGGCAGCGCCAAAGCATTACCATCAGACATTAAACGTGCACTTTATATATATGCGGTGGCAATGTTGCTAAGTATTTTGATAGTTGCGGTTATTGCGGTTTTTCGTCTTGGCATCTAGGTATTTAAACGGCGTTTAGCTATTCAGCCATTTCAAGCAAGGCATCAAGGTCAAGATGTTCTTCCAAATGCCGGGCGAGGCCGTCAAGCACCAGTTCTATTTTCTCATTATAACTGGCACCACGGGGGCGGCTAACGTTAAAGCTTGATAAAAACGAATGCCTAAAACCATCGTCTTGAAAAAGGCCATGCAAATAAGTTCCCGAAACATTGCCGTCTTCAGAAATTGTGCCTTCCATGCGGCCATCAACCAGTTTAAACCACGGCCGATGCCTGCCCGGGCCTTCGCTCAGGCCCATATGCATTTCATAACCCTCAACCCGTTCGGCAGACTTAATTTCAACTCCGGTTACAAGTTCCAGCGTTTTATCACCGGTTAAAATGCTTTCAACGTTCAATAATTCGAGGCCGACTTCTTCGTCAGGGTTAGGGTTTTCACAGCCGTCCGGGTCAACCACCCTGTCGCCAAGCATTTGATAGCCACCGCAAAGACCAATTACGCGCCCGCCGCGACGGTGAAATGCTTTTAAATCCACGTCCCATCCTTGGGCTTTTAAATAACGCAGATCAGATATAACCGATTTTGATCCGGGAATAATTGCAATGTCTATATCAACCGGCAGGGCATCACCCGCATCTAATAATACTAACTCCACATCGTCTTCGTTCATTAGCGGGTCAAGGTCATCAAAATTTGCAATACGTGGTAATTTAAATACCGCAATTTTTATTGCCGCCGCTTTTGTTTCTCCGCTTTCGGCCCAGCGTTGCAATGATGCGCTGTCTTCCTTGGGCAAAAAACGTGCATCATCAAACCATGGCACCGTACCCATTGCCGCCCAGCCGGTACGGGTTTCAATTTCGCTGACCGCGCCTGCAAACAACGCTATATCGCCGCGAAATTTATTTATTATAAAACCTTTTATTTGTTCGCGCTCGCCCGGCTCGAGCACCGCATGGGTGCCAACCAGCTGTGCGATAACCCCGCCTTTTTCCACGTCACCCGCCAAAATAACCGGAACACCTGCGGCCCGGGCAAAACCCATGTTGGCAATTTCACCTTGACGCAGGTTTATTTCTGCCGGGCTTCCGGCACCTTCGACCAGCACAAGATCGACATCGTCTTTTAAACGCTCGAAGCTTTCCAACACCCGGGGCATAAGTTTACTTTTAAATTTGCGAAAATCATTTGGGCCAACGTGGCCATCAACTTGGCCCTGCACCACAAGCTGAGCGCCTGTTTCGCCTTCGGGTTTTAACAATACCGGGTTCATGTCGGTGATGGGGGGTGTTCCACAAGCAATGGCTTGCAATGCCTGGGCGCGACCTATTTCACCACCATCTGTTGTTACGGCCGCATTATTTGACATATTTTGTGGCTTAAACGGCCTGACCTTAAGACCACGGCGGGAAAACGCGCGGCACAACCCCGCCACCAGTAACGATTTGCCCACGTCCGATCCGGTTCCCTGCACCATTATGGTGCGGGCAAGTTGCTGAGCCGAATTTTTTTTATTTAAATCCATTTCTCATTTTTCGTTATTTAACAAGAATGCTACGAAGCTTATCAGCCTGTGGGTTTTGCTGAGAACCATCAATAATTATTTGTTCTGGCATTACGGGTTCGCCATAATAAGCATGATTAAAATCGTTACGTTTTATCATAATCGCGGCTTCGACCGAGGCCCCGGCAAAAACACCAATGCCGCTGGAAAAGGCAAGTATGTCTGCGCCAACATTAGCCGTGGTTGAAGCCTCGACCCCGGCGCTAACCGTGCCAACGGTCAAGCCCAAATCTGCGCCAATTTTACCCTGATGGCGAACCAGCGAACGCACCGCCTTGTCAGAAAATAACAATAAAATAATATCTGATGATTGCACGCCCGCCTGAAAACCGATGCTACCTGCGGCCATGGTATAAAATGCCGGATAGCCCCAGCGCCCCGACATGTCGCGTGCAAGTAAAACACCGTTGCCGCCCTCGGCACCAACAATGAAACCGCCTTTTAATACGCCCGGTAAAATAACAATGCCACGGGCATCGGGATAAAGGCTGCGCATTTGTTGCATGGGTTTTTCATTAGAAGACCAAAAATCAAAAAATACACTTTCTGATTTATTAACTACAGAAACCGCTTTTTGTTCGGTTGTAACCGATGAATAAGTGGCGCAGCCAGACAGCGACCCCACCAATAACCCAGATAATAGTATTGGCGCGAATAATTTTAACAGGCTGGAAATAATTTTACTTTGCATATCTATCGGCTCCCAATTGGTGCGAATCCAGATTAATAATAACATCTTTGCGGGAATTTGAGTTATCTAGAACTCTTTAAGTTATCTAAAACTCAATGATTAAAATTCAACTCCGACTTGGGCCTTTACCCCGCTTCTAAATGGATGTTTTATCAGCGTCATCTCGGTTACAAGGTCGGCTGCCTCGATAATTTCCTCGGGCGCGTTTCGCCCGGTCAGCACCACATGCAGCCCCTGACGCTTGTCCGCCAATGCGGCCACAACCGTGCCTGCGTCTAAATGCCCATAACGCAGCGCAATATTTATTTCATCACAAATTACCATTGAAATGCTTTCGTCTTTCATCATTTCCATAGCCGCATCCCATGCAGAGCTGGCGGCGGCAACATCTTTTTCCAAATCTTGGGATTCCCATGAAAAGCCCCGGCCCAACGCACGAATTTTGCAAAGGTCGGAAAAACGTTCTTCCAATACGACTCTCTCGCCGGTTTCCCATTCGCCTTTTACAAATTGAACTATGCCAACCTTTTGCCCGTGCCCCATGGCACGCAATGCCAACCCCCAAGCGGCAGTTGATTTACCCTTGCCCTTGCCGGTGTGAACAATAACCAACCCACGGGTTTCAGTTTTGCCCGCCATAATTTTATCGCGGGCGGCTTTTTTCTTTTCCATTTTTTCTTTGTGCTTGGCACCAGCATCTGGTGCCGAGACATTAGATTGGATGTTATTTGTCATGTGCCTAATCCTATTAATGGCCTATTGATGGGGGTTTGTTATGTATATTGGCAACTAAGCCATTTTCTACAATATAGCAGTTTAAGATTAAATTACGCCCCCGAAGGATACGTATGCACCAAAATTCAGCTAGCCTTAAAGACCGCATAATATGGGCATTTAATAGCTGACCTTGGGTCATAGAATCGCTACCATCGCGAGCATGGAAGACGATTCTGATAAACCAGTACCCGCTGAGAATGTCCAAACAGGGCTTGGGCTAAATGTCTTTATTGTCCTTATAATACTAAGCGTTATCGCTATTGTTATATTTTTGAATAGCGACACGCTTAATGAAGCGTGGAGTGCCCTGCGCTCCATCGACCCGACTAAGAAAAATGAACCCATAGCAAAAATTGCCGCGCTTAAAGTAGAGGCGTTTCGAAACTTCGTGCTGACGATGGGTGCGGCAGGTGCGGTTATGGTTGGTGTTTGGGGGTTTGCCCTTGCCGT
>DAOWFB010000009.1 GCA_030638205.1 Thalassospiraceae bacterium | reverse complement strand
CTTAAAACCATAGACAATGGCGCGCAAACGGTTAATTGCGAAAGCGGTGGTGGCCCGCGTAGGCTTTCACCATTTTTTATTCCAGCCAGCCTTATAAACCTTATTTCCGGACATGTTTCTATCAATCATGGCTACAAAGGCCCAAATCATGCGGTGGTTACGGCATGCTCTACCGGGGCGCACGCCATTGGCGATGCCGCACGTCTTATCATGTGGGGTGATGCCGATGTAATGGTTGCCGGCGGTGCCGAAGCTGCGGTTTGCAGATTAGGCTTGGCTGGTTTTGCTTCGGCCAAGGCACTTAACACCAGTTTCAATGATCGCCCAACCGAGGCTTCACGCCCGTGGGACAAAGATCGCGCCGGGTTTGTTATGGGCGAAGGTGCCGGTGCAGTGGTGCTGGAAGAATACGAGCACGCAAAAAAACGCGGTGCAAAAATTTATGCAGAAATTGCTGGTTATGGCATGTCGGGCGATGCCCATCATATTACCGCACCAACACCCGATGGCGATGGAGCGTACCGTTGCATGACAGCGGCGATGAAGCGCGCCGAAATGAACCCCGAAGACATTGATTATGTTAATGCCCACGGCACATCGACCATGGCCGATGTTATTGAGCTGGCTGCGGTAAAGCGTGCATTCGGCAATTCGGTAAACGATATTTCCATGTCATCAACCAAGTCTGCAATTGGCCATTTGCTGGGTGCCGCTGGCGCGGTTGAGGCAATCTTTTCTATTCTTGCGGTAAACAATGGCATTGTTCCGCCGACACTTAATCTTGAAAATCCTGATGAAGGTTGCGATATCGATCTTGTTGCCAAAACCGCCAAGGAACGCCCGGTGCGTGCAGCACTTTCAAATTCATTCGGGTTTGGCGGAACCAACGCTTCATTAATTTTCAAGAAAATCGATTAACGGGAATGCGCAAATGAAGCGCGCCCTTATTGCCATTATAATTCTGGTTTTTTTAGCGTTCATGACCGTCAGCACGGTGTGGTTATGGATGGGGACCAAGGTTGTAAACCCCGGGCCTGGCACCACCGATGTACGCATAATTGTTAAACCAGGTTTCAGTGTTGCATTGATTGCATCAGAGCTTGAACAGATGGGCGTAATTGATAGCCCGCTTGTTTTTAAGCTTCGCGCCCGACTGACCAATGTTCATAAAGTGCTAAAAGCAGGTGAGTATAATTTCCCCGCACATATAAGTATTGGCGGCGCGTTACAGTTGCTTAAGAGCGGAAACACGGTTGTTAGAAAAATTACCATCCCCGAAGGGATGTATACGATAGATGTGCTTGAACTGGTGATGGCGGCAGACGGGCTTTCAGGTAATGTCGAACGAGTGCCAGGCGAAGGCCGATTGCTACCAGAAACATACCATTATTCATGGGATGACAGCCGCGATGGCCTGATAAGACGCATGGAAAGTGATATGTCGTTGTTGTTGAGTGAACTGGAACCTGACAATTTTGGCCCGCTTAAATCCATTGATGAGGTTTTGGTGCTGGCTTCAATTATTGAAAAGGAAACCGCAGTCGATGAAGAGCGTCCCCGCGTTGCGGCGGTATTTCTTAACCGAATTAGAAAAGGAATGCGCCTGCAATCTGACCCCACGGTAGTGTATGCAATTACGGGCGGCATGGGTGAGCTTGGACGTGAATTGACCAGAAAAGATCTAGCCATTGAAAATCCCTTTAACACATATAAAAACTCCGGCCTTCCACCGGAACCCATTGCCAACCCCGGAAGGGCGTCTATCGAGGCGGTGTTGGCACCGGCAATAACTAATGAGCTTTATTTTGTTGCATCGGGTGATGGCGGTCATGTATTTGCTCGCACATTAAAGGAACACAACCGTAATGTGGCCAAATGGCGGAAAATAAAGCGGGAAAATAATGATAAATAGCCCGCTTTTTCATGGCCGTCAAAAAGGTTATAAGTAATAAACAGCAAGACCTAGGAGTTGCAGTTTGAACATATCTTCCATGACAGGCTTTGCATCAAGCGAGGGCGCAAACGAAAAATGCACTTGGGGTTGGGAGGGCAAAAGCGTCAACGCCAAGGGTTTAGATGTGCGCTTAAAGCTTCCGCGTGGGTTTGACTTTCTTGAAGCCCTCATCCGCAAAACTGCTGCTAAGAATTTCAAGCGCGGCAATATTTATATAAATCTGGATATTTCGTGGAGCACGGCAAGCACCGGCCTGTCGGTTAACGAAGATGTCTTGGCTGATGTGCTGGCGGCGGTTTTCTTGGTTCGGGAGAGGGCTGGCTCAACTAACCTTCAGCCCTCAACACCAGAGGGCATATTGGGCCTGCGTGGTGTTTTGGAGCAAAGCGACGACCAAGCCAGCGATGAAGACCGCATTGCAATGGAGGGGGAATTGTTAGCCGGGCTTGATGCCATGATAGCGCAGTTGTTGGAAACCAGAAATGGCGAAGGTGCCATATTGGCCAAAGTTCTAGTCGAACAAATAAATACAATTGAAAAATTAAGCATTGATGCGACAAAGGTTGCGGCAACCCAGCCGGGTGCAATCAAGGCCAGACTGAAAGAACAGGTTGAAACATTGATTGCAGATGTATCTGGTATTGATGAGGCGCGGTTGGCCGGAGAGGCCGCATTATTAATGACAAAGGCTGATATTCGTGAAGAATTAGATAGGCTTTCGGCCCATGTGTCGGCGGCCAAAGATTTGCTGGGCGAAGCAGTTCCGGTTGGCAGACGGATGGATTTTCTTTGCCAAGAATTTAACCGTGAAGCTAATACATTATGCTCTAAATCATCGGATGTGGAATTAACCCGTATTGGGCTAGAGCTTAAATCAGTAATTGAACAGTTTCGTGAACAAGTGCAAAATATTGAGTAATGAGTGAATAATGAGTGATCCAAAAAACATAAAACGTCGTGGCCTTATGCTGGTTCTTTCTTCGCCCTCGGGTGCAGGGAAAACAACAATTTCGCGCCAATTGCTTGAGCTTGAGCCAGATCTTTCCATGTCGGTATCGGCCACCACTCGGCCCGCCCGCCCCGGCGAAGTTGATGGCGAAGATTATTTCTTTATTACAAAAGAAAAATTTCACGAAATGGTTCAAAACGATGAATTTCTTGAACACGCAACGGTGTTTGAAAATTCATACGGCACCCCGCGCGCCCCGGTTGAAGCGGCGCTTGGCGCGGGTAAGGATGTTTTGTTTGATGTTGACTGGCAGGGCGCCCAAGAGCTTCGCGATAAGGCCATAACAGATTTGGTTAGTATATTTATCCTACCACCTTCAAAGGATGAGCTTGAGCGGCGCTTGCATGCACGAGCGCAAGACCCCGCAGAGGTTATTGCCAAACGCATGGCCAAGGCATCTGGGGAAATGTCCCGTTATGATGAATATAAATATATTGTCGTCAATGTTGATGTGGATAGAAGCGTATACGAGGTTCAGTCCATATTAACCGCCGAACGCCTTGTGAAAGAACGTCGCGGGGGCCTGCATGGCTTTGTTCGCGCATTGTGCGGCGAAGATGAGTAAGTTTTAGCTTTTAAATCGCACGCGCAATCTTGGCGAAATCTTCCACCGAAAGCTCTTCGGCTCTGGATGTTTCGCTTATGCCGAGGGCACTAAGATCAACTCCCAATGGCTTTAACGATTGACGAAGCATCTTGCGCCGTTGCCCAAATGCCATTGCCACCACACGTTCCATCGCATTCCAACTGGCCTCTGCCAACGGTTGGGGTCGTGGTTTTAAGCTAACAACGGTGGATACAACCTTGGGCGGTGGGGTAAATGCCTTGGGGTCGATGTTGAATTCTATTTTTGTTTCGCATAACCAATTGGTCATTACCGTTAGGCGGCCATAAGCTTTGGTTCTTGGTTTGGCGACCAGGCGGTCGGCGACTTCTTTTTGAAACATTAATGTAAAGCCATCATATTCATTGATGTTCTTTAGCCATTTTATCAAAAGAGGTGTCGCAATGTTATATGGAAGGTTGGCCATTATTCGTCTTGGTTTTGGTGTAAGCGTCGCCGGATCAACTTCAAGGGCGTCTGCTTCAAGTAAATCAAATCTATCGGGGTTGGCCTCAGCAATATAGCCAAGGGCATTGATGCACCGGCTATCCCTTTCAATTGAAACAACTTTTTTAGCACCTGCTTTTAAAATTGCACGGGTTAGGCCGCCCGGTCCGGGGCCAATTTCTATTACATTTACGTTCGATAACTCACCCGCGGTTCGGGCAATACGGTAGGTCAGGTTTAAATCCATTAAGAAATTTTGACCCAGAGATTTTTGTGCGGCCAGATCAAATTTTGAAACTATTTCGCGTAGCGGGGGCAGACCATCAAGAGTTTCTTTTTTATCTGAATTCATTTAGCGTTCTTTTCAGACCTTGCAGAGAACATTTCTGCCGCCATATTAAGCGCAGCAACAAGGCTCTCTTCTGATGCCTTGCCACTTCCTGCGATATCAAATGCGGTACCGTGATCGGGCGATGTGCGTACAAACGGCAAACCGAGAGTTATATTTACACCCTTATCAATGCCCAGAGTTTTTAGCGGGATTAGACCTTGATCG
>DAOWFB010000105.1 GCA_030638205.1 Thalassospiraceae bacterium | reverse complement strand
TGGCCGATGCGACCATATCGTCGATTAGGCGATGCTCGTAGGTAATACCGGCGGCATCGAACCTGTCTTTAAATTCAGCATCGAAAACTTCTTGGAATAAATCTTTAAAACGCCCGTCATAGGCTTTCATGATTGTGTTCTTGGTCGAAAGGTAGACCGGCCAACCAAGGTTAAGGCCATAGTTAAAGCAAGACTGGGCAAAGCCGCGGATGCTTTCGTCTTCGTTAAACATGCTCATGGCAACGCCTGATCCGGGGAATTGATGGACTTCGCGTTCAATTACCTTGCCATCATCGCCTTCAAATTTGACCGTAAGCTTGCCCGGCCCCGGCACCAAAAAATCGGTGGCTCGGTATTGATCGCCAAATGCATGGCGGCCAATGACAATTGGCTTTGTCCAACCGGGAACCAGACGCGGAACATTATCGCAAATAATAGGCTGGCGAAAAATTGTACCGCCAACAATATTGCGAATGGTTCCGTTTGGCGAACGCCACATTTCTTTTAAGCCAAATTCTTCTACCCGGGCTTCGTCGGGGGTGATGGTTGCGCATTTAACCCCTACCCTGAATTCCTTGATGGCATTGGCGGCATCAATGGTTATTTGGTCGTTTGTTTCGTCGCGTTTTTCAACACCAAGATCAAAATATTTAAGATCAATATCAAGATAAGGCAGAATTAGCTTGTCCTTGATAAAAGACCATATGATACGGGTCATTTCGTCGCCGTCTAATTCAACGACAGGGTTTTTGACCTTTATCTTTGACATTGTTGTTTCTCCTGAATTTGGGGGGTGGTGCTAAAGTGGCGAAAGGCCAAGTTACAATAAAAATTGTTAAAAGAATAATCAAAAATGGCTTGTAATGGTTTCTTCTTTTGGTTCCGGTGCATTGGCGATTGCTTCAAAAACATCATCAACGCTATCAACAACGGTAATTAGATCTTTAATGGAATGATGCGCAAACCCAGCATCAATTACGCTATCAAACAGATTTATCATGCTGTCCCAACATCCATCGATGTTTACAACAATAATTGGTTTGCTGTGCTGGCGCAGCTGTTTCCATGTTGTAATTTCTATGGTTTCATCAAGGGTGCCAATGCCGCCGGGAAGAACAACAAACGCGTCAGAGCGATCAAACATAACGGCCTTGCGTTCGTGCATGGTTTCGACTGCTACGAACTCATCAACATTGGGGTTTCCGACCTCGTATTCTAGCAAAAATTTAGGCATTACCCCGGTTGCCTTGCCGCCGCCATCAAGCACGGCATGAACAACAACCCCCATAAGGCCAATGTCGCCGCCGCCATAAACCAGCCTGATGTTTCGTTCGGCAAGCATACCGCCTAGCTTGGCCGCCTCGGCTGAAAAACTAGGACTGTTTCCGGTTTTGGAGCCGCAAAAAACACATATTGCATTGGTATTGTTGCTGTGGCTGTTCATAGGGGGTTATTCATGGATTATTGATCTCTTAAATATTGTTTTTTTATCAAGGCGTTACATGATTATTCACTGTCTACATTGTAATAGCATTTTATTGTTACTACATCTAACTACATTATCACACTTTGCAAAGCGTGGTATTTTGGACAAAATATTCTACAACACATAAAACCAATTGAAAGAGGCTGTCACATGAGACGTTTGCTTTTATCAGTTATAGCCATCGCATTTAGCATTACCATGCTTTCTGCAAACGGAACCGCCATGGCACAAGACGCCGAGACCGAAGGCGCCATTAAATACCGCAAAGCGGTAATGACCGCTGTCAGGGGGCACATGGGGGCCATGGCTGGCATACTAAAAGGCTCGGGCAATAAAGCTGATCTAACAACGCATGCAAACGCGATGGTTAGTATGTCAAAAATTTCAGCAACGGTTTTCTCCGAGGGATCAGACTTTGGTGAAACAACCGCCCTTCCCGCCGTTTGGGAAAAACCGGATGATTTCGCCATGGCGATAAAGGCATTTCAGGATGCGGCGGCCAATGTTGCAACCGCAGCCAAGGGTGGTGATATGGCGGCGTTTGGTCAGGCCTTCGGCGGACTGGGCAAATCATGCAAAGATTGCCACGAAAACTTCCGCGAAAAGAAAGAAAAAAAGTGGAAAAAGTAATCTCTTAATAAAAAGCAATCTCTTAGAATGACAAGTATTTCAATATATAGCACCGCCCGAGCCGTAATTATGGCCTTGGCGGTATTGTTTTTTAGCCCGGCGAATGCCGCCGAGGCGGATGAATTAAAACGCGGGCAATATATATTTAATCTTTCTGGCTGCGCCGGTTGTCACACAATTAAGAAAGCTTCTGGCAAAAAATCCACCGATGGTTTTATAGCCGGGGGAAGAAAATTTGAAACCAAATTTGGTACTTTTTTCAGCCCCAACATTACGCCCGATTTAAACGCCGGTATCGGAAAGTGGGATTTTGCTGATTTTACCCGCGCCATGCGAGACGGAATATCACCTGAGGGGAAAAATTATTATCCATCTTTTCCTTATACTTCGTACAACAAAATGTCCGACGTGGATTTAAGCGCGCTTTGGACGTATTTAAAAACCGTTCCGGCAAATAACAGGGCAAATACCAGCCATGATTTAGAGCCGCCATTTAGCTGGCGCTTTTTAATTTCAATTTGGAAAATTCCTAATTTTAATAAATCCCCTATGCTGCCGGTTGAGGGTAAAAGCAAAACATGGGAACGTGGGCGCTATATAGTTGAGGCACTTTCCCATTGCAGTGAATGCCACACGCCTAGAAATATAATGGGCGGGCTGGCCATAGCTATGAATTATGCCGGAACTAATTCCAGCCCAGAAGGAATTACAGTTCCCAATATTACATCTGACAAAGAAACCGGAATTGGTAAATGGTCGGCAGGCGACCTTGATATGCTGCTAAAAATAGGGATGTTACCCGATGCCGATTTTGTCGGTGGGTCAATGGCAGAATCCATAACCTACTCGACCAGCAAGATGACCGACGCTGACCGGGCGGCGGTAATTGAATACCTGCGCGGGGTAAAACCTGTAAATAATTACATTAAAAGCAAGAACGGGGCAAATTCAGAAGAAAACTGGTAGTAATAGACACTATTTACCCCAATACCCCTTAATCCGAGTTGCTATGAGCGATAAGGGGATTTAATCTCACAATCTGAAACTAGTGTTGTGACGGCATGCGCATACGGGGGATGTCGTTTTTATCCAAATTGCACGAGAGGGCTAAGGTGCAAAAATCAATTCTTATGGCGATAGTGGGGGCTGCCATTTTGGCAGGTGCCATTGGTGCGAGCGTTTTAATCGGTCAGGAGCAGCCTGCACCGCCAAGTGCCGTGCAAAAAACTGATGCCGACGAAATAATAAAAATAATTCCACCCACGTTTGATGTGGTCCGCGTAAACCATGAGGGCAACGCCGTAATGGCAGGAAGAGCCCACCCCGGATCAACGGTTGAGATATTGAACGGTGAAAAAGTATTTGGAACCGTAAAAACCGATTCCAGAGGTGAATGGGTTTTTGTTCCGGCTGAAATTCTTGAAGTTGGTGAACATAAGCTTGGTCTTAGAATGATATTAGAAGGACACGATCCAGTTTTGTCTGATCATATTGTTCTGATGCGTGTACCGGAGCGCGGTAAAGATGCGCTTGCCCTAAAAGTCCGCCGTGATGGCACCGGGGCTAGCGAAGTATTGCAAAAACCTAGTTCAGATAAAACAGAAAAAACAGAAAAAACATCTCAGCTTGCCATAGATAATGTTGATTATGGAGACGGCCGTCTTTCAATAAGTGGGCGGGCAGATCCCGGGTCTATAGTACAGCTATATGTTGATAACAACTTTATCGGCAGAACAAAAACAGATGAAAACGGACGCTGGACACTAATACCAGAAACAGATATTGCGCCCGGCAATTATAAATTACGCGCCGATCAGATTGATAAAAATATGAAGGTTGCGCACCGGGTGGAAATTCCGTTCCAGCGCGCAGAATTAGACGATGCATTAAATCTGGCGCCAGGATCGTTTACCGTGGTTCAGCCGGGCAACAGCCTGTGGCGGCTGGCACGACGCACCTACGGCAAGGGTGTTCGTTACCACGAAATATTTGAAGCTAATTCAGATCAGATAAAAAATGTTGATCTTATATATCCGGGGCAAGTTTTGCGCCTGCCCAATAATTAAATAACAACAGGAATTTAATGATTTGAAAGACGTTTTAGTACCTATCAATAGTGCTGGCTGGCCCTTTATCGCGCTTTTTGCTGCTGTATCGCTTGGCCTTGGATATTTATCAGAACCACTGGGCTGGATTGGTGTGGTTTTAACCGCATGGTGCGTTTATTTTTTCCGCGATCCTGACCGGGTAACGCCCACCAAAAAAGGGTTGGTAATAAGCCCAGCAGATGGCCGGGTGTGTCTAATAGATGAGGCCACACCACCACCGGAATTAGAAATGGACGACATCCCAATGGTTCGGGTTTGCGTTTTTATGAACGTATTTAATGTGCACGTAAATCGTGCGCCAATGGACGGAACCATAACAAAAATAGCCTATCATCCCGGAAAGTTTTTTAATGCCGAACTTGATAAGGCAAGTGTCCATAATGAACGCCAAGCCTTGGCCATGAAAACTACCGATGGCCATAATATTGCTTTCGTTCAAATAGCAGGCCTAGTTGCCAGACGTATTATTTGCAATGCAACCGAGGGGCAAATGATTGCCGCAGGCGAAAGGTTCGGGCTTATCCGCTTTGGTTCAAGGGTTGATGTTTACATGCCCATGGGCACCAGCCCGCAAGTAGCTGTTGGGCAATTATGTGTTGCCGGGGAAACAATAATAGCCAATCTCGGCTCTGACCAAGAAACAATAATCGGCGAAACACGCTAGCTGTGATAACGGCCCCTGAGGAGAATTAAATGCAGCAGCCACAACGCCCCCGCCTTTCCATCAACACAATGATTCCAAACATGCTAACAATGTTAGCATTGTGTTCTGGGTTGACCGCCATCAGATTTTCCTACGAAGGGCGATGGGAACACGCAGCATTAGCCATTGTGGCGGCAGCTATTTTGGATGCGCTGGATGGGCGCATTGCAAGATTGCTAAAAGGCGCAACCAAATTTGGTGCCGAACTTGATAGCCTGTCCGATATGATTTGTTTTGGAGTATCGCCCGGTCTAATGCTTTATTTTTGGTCTCTGGAATCAATCGGTCGCTTTGGCTGGGTTTTGGTTCTTTTATATGCAGTTGCCTGTGCGCTTCGTCTGGCACGGTTTAACACCGCCCACGATGACCCCGAACCACCTGCTTGGGAGGGGGCCTTTTTTATTGGAATCCCGGCACCAATGGCGGCAGGCCTGGTGTTGTTACCTATGGTTCTTTCTTTTAATGTCTGGGGAGAATTTTTCCGCAGGCCCGAAGTTGTTATTGTATTTATGTTGCTAGTTTCAGGGCTTATGGTAAGCCGCATTCCAACATATTCATTTAAAAAGGCAAAACTAAAACCAAGCTGGATATTGCCGATTATGTTGACCGCGGGCTTGCTGGCCGCGAGCATGCTAAGTGCGCCATGGACAACGCTTTCAATTATTTTGCTTGGCTATCTTGGCCTAATACCATTTTCAATAAAAAGCTATCGGGCAATGGAAAAACGCGCAGCGGGTGGCGAAGTCTTTGAGCACGACGAAGATTAAACAAAAAAATTAAATTTGGCTCTGTGCCCTAGCGCTACGTTTTTCAGACCACCAATTGGAAAAGTTTTCTCTGGCCATTAATGCCGATGGGGTTAGCACCAGCGTAAGTATGGTGGAAAACGCAAGACCAAAAACAATCGAAGTCGAAAGCTGAACCCACATCTGATTAGACGGTGTACCAAATTCTACCGTACGGCTCATGAAATCAATTCCTACGTTCATAGCCATAGGCAACAAACCCAAAATTGTTGTTATGGTGGTAAGCAACACCGGACGCATGCGCTGTGCGCCAGTTAACATTATGGCTTGGCGAATATCGGGAACGGTTTCTTTTAACCTATCGAACGTATCAATAAGAACAATATTGTTATTTACCACAATGCCAGCCAGAGAAATTACGCCAATACCGCCCATCACAATACCAAACGGCTGGTCAGTCAATAATAGCCCGATAAATACCCCAACGGTTGACATAATTACCGCCGAAAGAATAAGCGCACCGGAATAAAAACTATTGAACTGGGTAACCAAAATAATTGCGATTAAAAATAGTGCAACGCCAAACGCTTTTAAAAGAAATTCGCTGGCTTTTTTCTGTTCTTCGTCCTCGCCCTTAAATTTTATTTTTACCCGCGGATCAATATTTGCAGTTTTTAACCACGCATTGATTTTCTTGACCTTATCGTTGGCAAGGATGCCATCTTCAACCCCTGCCTTTATTAATATTACCCTTCTGGCATCGGTGCGGTTAATGGTGCCGACCTTTGGTTGGGCTGATAGCTCGACAAAGTTTGAAATTGGCACCGGTCCGCCCGGGGTCTGAACCCGAATATGACGAAGCTGTTCTAGGGTTCTGTATCTATCTGGGAAACGAGCGCGAATATCTAGCTCTTCGTCCGTGTCATCGGGCCTGAAGCCGCCCAGTTTTACCCCACCGGTTGCCATTCTAATGGCCGAACCAACGGTTGAAATGGAAGCCCCAAATTTTGACGCTTGGGCACGGTCAACCTCAAACTCCCAATCGATGCCGGGCAAGGGCCTGGAATCTTCCATGTTGATGAAGCCGCCAATATCTTCCATCGCGTTCACAATTTGACCGGCAATTGGAACTAGAAGCTCAGGAAAGCGGGATGAAAGCTGTAACTGCACGGCCTTGCCGGTTGGTGGGCCGTTTTCTGCCTTTTCAATGGCTATTATTATACCGGCAATATGACCGGTTCTTTCTTTGACCTCGGTCAATATTTGCTCAGCCGGACGGCGTGTATTCCAGTCGTCAAATTCCAAAAATATGTTGCCAACGGTATCCTCGGGCGCCTCGTTTGGGGCCTTGGATCTGGTGATAGCATAAACGGTTTCGATGCCCGCTACCTTCAACACTTCATCTTCGACGCTTCTTACCAATGTGTCTCTTTCCCATATGGAAAGATTACCCCGGGCGCGAATATCTAATTTTGCCATCTCAGGCTCTGTTTCAGGGAAAAACTCAACCCCGTTACCAAAAGTTGCATAAGCAACCTGAACCCCAACTAATATGCCCACAGCCATAAGCAATATTTTACCTGGCCTTGCCAATGCCCAATCCAACACCTTTAGATAGGTTCCGGTATATTTACCCACATGGGAAAAGTCCGCTTCATCGCCCGCCAGCGCACGCATTTCAGCCGGATCGGCGGTGCCGGGCTTGCCAATATATGCGCCCAGTGTCGGAACAAAAACCAACGCCATCAAAAGCGATGCGCTTAATGTGGCAATCAATGTAATGGGTAAATAAACCATAAATTCGC
Organism: Thalassospiraceae bacterium; assembly: GCA_030638205.1. Classification (GTDB taxonomy): domain Bacteria; phylum Pseudomonadota; class Alphaproteobacteria; order Rhodospirillales; family Magnetovibrionaceae; genus DAOVVL01. Next base: position 12,082 of record DAOWFB010000105.1, on the reverse strand, counting down.
CCACAATTCCGGGCCAAAAAAGCAACGGCAAAAATGCCGCCAGCGTCGTGAGGGTCGAGGCGATAATCGGTGCCGCCATAAGCTTGGCGGCTTGCGAATAGGCCCGGTGTCGGGGCTCGCCTTCGCTCATTTTACGGTCTGCGTATTCGGTAACCACAATAGCCCCATCAACTAACATTCCCACCGCCAGAACCAAGCCAAACAAAACAACCATATTCATGGTCAGGCCCAATAAATGCAGCAACAAAACGCCCGTTAAGAACGAACCCGGTATGGCAACCCCAACAAGGCCAGCCGAACGCAGGCCCAATGCCGCAACCACCACAATCATAACCAACAGAACTGCGCTGATAACGCTATTTTCAAGGCTGTTGAGACGTTCTTTTATTATTTCTGATTTATCATTAACGAACGATACGGAAACTGACTGTTTTAATGTTTTTGGCCAAACTTCGCGTTCTGCCATAACAACGGCGCGAACTTGCTTAACCGTATCGATAAGGTTTTCCCCGACCCGTTTTGAAACATCCAACGTAACCGCCCGATTACCGCCAACCCGGGCAAAGCTTTTTGGATCTTTGAAGCTGCGCCTAACCTCGCCAATATCCGCCAGCTTGATAACCGCGTCGCCAACGGTTTTTGCTGGGGTCGACATGATTTCATCTACGGTGTCAAACAAACCCGGAACCTTTAAAGCGAACCTTCCCCGCCCGGTATCTTGCGCACCGGCGGCAACTAATTTATTAGAATTGCGTATACCAGCGGTTGCCTGGGCCGGGTCGATTCCATAGCTTTCCATTTTTACCGGATCGATAAGAATTTCCACCATCTCTTCGCGAACCCCGATTAATTTAGCCTCCAAAACCGGTGACAGCCCTTCTATGGAATCTTTTAATTCGCGCCCAATATGCAAAAGCGCACGTTCCGGAACCTCGCCCGAAAGAGTTACCGTCAAAATAGGAAAGGCGGAAATATTTATTTCTTCGATTATCGGCTCGTCGCTATCGTCTGGCAATTCTGGCTTTGCCAAATCCACCTGAATACGAACATCGTTAAGGGCCTTATCTGCATCAAAGCCTGCATCAAATTCCAACACGATGTTGGCGCCGCCCTCAAAACCCTTGGCCCGCATTTCTTTTAAGCCTTCAACCGAGCGTAGATCTTGTTCAAGCGGACGAATTATCAGGCGTTCGGCATCTTCGGGGGAAATGCCTTCGTGCATTACGCGCACAATTATCAGAGGAATATTTACATCTGGCTCGGCTTCTTTGGCTATTTCAACGTAAGCAACCGAACCGGCAATAAGCAACAACACCAAGGTGCTGAGCACGGTGCGGGCATGGGAAAAAGCAAGGTCAATTACACCTTTCATTTTGTTGCCCCTGCCCCACTGTTAATTTTCCCACTGCCAATTTGAATGGCTGGAACGGCCTCTACCTTATGACCGATTTGGACAAATTCCTGACCGACGACAATAACTGTCTCCTCAGGATTAAGCCCTGAAATCCAGATACCGCGACGAGTATCAGAAACCATTTCAACGGCGTGAAAACGAACTGTACCGTCATCAGATACCGTCTTGATGCCCAATGCGCCATCGTCGCTAAGGGTAAGAATGGCCGGCGTGACCAAATGTGCCAACACTGTTTCCATGGGCAAGATAAGCTCTGCCGTTACGCCTTCGGCAACTGACATATCCGGCACATCAACACTGACTTCAACCAAATAAGTGCGGGTAGATACGTTTGAAGACTTTGATACATAGCTAACCGTACCATCAAAGATGCGACCATCCATCAGTTGAACACGCGAAGCACCGCCAAGGGCAACATTGGCGGCGTCACGTTCGGCAACTTCGGCAACAACCTTGATTTTAGAAATATCAATTACCTTTGCCGCCATCCGCCCCTTTGACACCATATCGCCTGTTTCCACTGGAATATTGTCAACTATGCCGGCAAAGGGGGCGCGAATAATTGTGTTGTTAAAATTGCTTTGGGCAGTTGCAACCGCCGCCAAGGCTGCCTCAAGATCAGCTTTGGCACCTGCGATATTTATTTTTGAACGAAATCCTTCTTTGCCAAGTTTATTGGCAGCTTCAAATGAAATCTCTGCTTGCACCAATCTGGCTTCGACTTCGGCTAGACGTTCGGCCCGACCTTCTAAATTAAAACGAACAAGCACTTCGCCTTTTTTGACCCGAGATCCCTTAAGCGCAACCACGTTGGAAACTGTGGCATCAAACTTTGATTTCAAATCAACCGCCCGATTGGCTTTGACCCGACCATAAACAGCAACCGTGCGGGTATGCATTTGGGCTTTGCTGGAAATGACCTGAACCTCGACAACATGCTTGGGCGCGACCACCATACCATCATCACCAGAATCAATCGAAAAAATACCGGTCAGCATCCATAGCAACGTCAGCACAGCAATAACCATTGCTGCCTTGTACGAAGATTTTAACCCAGCCCAACGCGAGCGTGTCTCATTAACGTTTGTAGAATTTTCTATATCTTTGGGAGTCATTTAAACCGCTCCCTTTTCAGCCAATGGATGAGACGCATCAACATTGCCTATTATCCTGCGCAAAAAAGAACGAAAAAGATCCGCTTCTTTTTCGTTAAATCCGACGGTAATTTCTACAAGTGTTTTCATTGCTGAAGGTACCAGTGTATTAATAAGGTTAAATCCATTTTCTGTAACAAAAACCCTGAACCGGCGGCGATCACTTTCGTCGCGACGGCGTTCAACAAAACCATCACGCTCCATCCTATCCAGTGTGCGGGTAAGGGTTGCTTGCTCAATCACCATGCGCTCGGCCAGCTCGCGCTGCACTATTCCGTCTTCTTCCCACAGCACCACCAAAACCTGCCACTGGGCTGGCGTTACACCCATGGGCGCAAGACGTTCTGCCAGTTTTCCCATTGTTAATTTCTGGGCATTGGCCAATAGGTATCCTATGGAGTTATTTCTTTCTCGGCGCACCTCGGTTGCGATGTATTCCCGGTCCATTCCCGGTTCCCACAACGTCTCGCCTTTTTTAATTTTATCTCTCAGCTTTTGGCTTGGCATATTTAGGCACCTATTCCCATATAATTAGCATACTATTAGTTAGCATGCTAATTAATATGCAACAATGATCAATTTGGATTATATAAAAAAACCCCTAATTTCTGCCAAAAATTATCTAAGAATTGATTATTTCACCATCGGGGGCGTATTCGCCAGCCCTGTCTTCTATCTCCACAACCCATAAATCAGGATCGGTATTTAATTCACGCTCAATATAGGTATCGGAGTTTTTTTCCATTTCTTGGTGTTGCTCAGGTCCTTGGGCCGCACCACCGGCTGCCACCATCCATACCCTGTTACCATCACCATCAAATACCCGGGCGAGAACCTTGCAGCCAACGTTAAGGGTGTTGATTTTTAACAGCACCCCACCAGCGTCAGCATCGCCGCGCTTGATAATTACTGCTGGGATGTTTTGCGTGTCGCAAATACGAAGTTGGGCAGAGACCCAGATTCCAGTTTTAATTCTGGGCTCGGACAACCTAAAAATCATCTCCGCTATCACGACGACCAATGGTCAAATCGCGATTGATGTGAACGCACATCAGTAACCCAAAACCAAATAAAATGGTCAACATTGCGGTTCCGCCATATGAAACAAGCGGCAACGGCACGCCAACAACGGGTATCAAGCCCATTACCATGGCGATATTAATGAAAATATATAGGAAGAAGGTTATGGTAATGCCCATTCCGAGTAAGCGTCCGAAATGACTGCGGCTGGAAAGTGAAATAGAAAATCCATAAAACAACAATAAAATATAAAGAGCCAACAAACCAAGCCCGCCGACAAGGCCAAATTCCTCTGCCAGCATGGTAAATATAAAATCAGTTTGTTTTTCAGGCAAAAAATTAAGATGGCCTTGGGTGCCCATCAGATAGCCCTTGCCAAATACCCCGCCTGATCCCAATGCAATTTTGGACTGAATAATGTGATATCCAGACCCAAGTGTATCTTGCTCTGGATTTATAAAGGTCATAATGCGGGCACGTTGATAGTCGCGCAGCAGGTAAAACCATGCTATGGGCGCACTAACAAGGCCAAGAACCCCGACCAATACAAATTTCCATATACGAACGCCTGCGGCAAAAAATATTCCTATACTAGCGGCCACCACCATAATTGTGGTTCCAAGATCGGGCTGACGCAAAATCAAAAATGCCGGAACGCCAACCATTAATAATGGCGGGATAAGAAATGTTGGGCGTTCAATTTCTTCGATGCTGCCGCCATGAAAATATCTTGCCAACGCAAGAACTACTGCAACTTTCATTAATTCAGATGGCTGGACATTAAACACGCCCAAGTTAATCCAACGCTGCGCTCCCATACCAACAAAACCTGAGATTTCTACCGCTATCAACAAGGCCAAAACAACAAAATAAACGCCATATGAAAAGCGCAACCACAACCTTATGTCGATAACCGCAACAACAGCCATACCTAAAAGGCCAAGTGCAAAACGGGCCATCTGGCGCGATGCCCATGGATCAAGATCGCCTCCTGCCGCCGAATAAAGCATAGCAAACCCAACCGTTGCAGTAGCGCACAGCAAAAGAATAAAAAACCAGTGCATATGCAACAGCTTTTGCCCCAAAGACATCTGCGATTGTACGAAGGAATTGTTATGCAACATCTTCACCCCCGTCCTTGCCTATGTCTTTGCTGTTTGCCTCGCGCAGGGCAGGCACCGGGGTGCTTAATGCAAGCTTTTGTACCTCCAATAAAATATCCCGGGCCAATGGTGCGGCTGCGGCGGATCCGCTTCCACCATGCTCAACCACAACCGATACGGCAAATCTGGGGTTTTCTACTGGGCCAAAGCCCACAAACAGCGCATGATCGCGTTCTTTCCATGGCAATTCATTGTTTTTAAGAACGCCGGTTTCACGCTCCGACTTGGTTATACGGCGAACCTGAACCGTGCCCGTTTTACCGGCCATTTCCATTCCTGCATTTGGTATGCGCGCTTTTCTGGCGGTGCCCTTTTCTCCATTCACAACCCTGTTCATCCCGTTTTTAACAATTTGTAGGTATTCAGGGGCAATGCCAATGGATTCAAGCTCTATTTCACTGTCGGAGCCATCTTCATCAACAACTATTCGAGGGAAAACCTTGAAACCGCCATTGGCAATTCGTGCCGTCATAACAGCTAATTGCAATGGCGTGGTCAGCACGTATCCCTGCCCGATACCGGCTATCATGGTTTCACCCATTTGCCATGGTTCATTTAACGCGCCCATCTTCCATTTGCGGGTTGGCATAAGCCCGTACTTTTCACTGGGAAGACCCAATTCCAGCGACTTGCCCATACCAAGCCTTTCGCCCATGGCTGATATTCTATCAATGCCGGCACGCCTAGCGGTTTCGTAAAAATAAACATCGCAAGATTGCTCTATTGCCTCTTCCATGTTTACCGCGCCATGCCCACCACGTTTCCAGCAATGGAACTCTGCATTGCCTAGTTTAGTGGAGCCGGAACAATGAATTTTTGTTTCTGGTGTTATGGAGCCTTTTTCAAGCGCAGCCATCGCTACTGCCATTTTAAAGGTTGAGCCCGGTGAATACTGCCCTGATATGGCTTTATTGGTAAGTGGGGATTTTTCATTATTAATTAACGTATCCCACTGAGCTTGATTCAATCCCTTGTTAAACATATTGGGGTCAAACGAAGGGCTGGAAACCATGGCCAGCACATCACCTGAATGAACATCCATCACAACAACTGATGCGCTCTCGTCATTAAGCAATTTAGCTACGAACCGTTGCAAATCTAAATTAATGGTCAGGCGAACTTCGTTTCCGGGCTGGCCTTCCTGACGGGCAAGTTCACGAATAACTCGGCCAAGGGCATTTACTTCGACCTGCGAGCTTCCGCCCGCCCCCCTTAGCTGCATATCATATACTTTTTCAATTCCTGCTTTGCCAATACGAAACCCCGGAAGCTCAAGCAATGGATCGCCAGAAATTTCTTTTTCAGACACGGCGGCCACGTACCCCATAATATGGGCTGCCTCGCTGCCATAAATATAATTCCTGCTCTGGCCGACATCTATCAAAACACCGGGCAGGTCGGGTGTGTTTACTTCAATTCGTGCCACATCGCCCCAGCTAAGGTTTTCACGCACCGTAATTGGAACGAACGCACGTTTGCGCTTGGCCTCGCGTAAAATCCTGCGCCAGTCTTTGTCTCCCATGGGTATAATTTTAGAAAGAAGGTCAAGGGTTATGGAAAGATCGCCTGCTTGCTCTGGTATAACCACCGCACGATAATTTTGCTGATTATCGGCCATGGCCCGACCAAAACGGTCAACTATTCTTCCCCTGGGAGGGGCTAATAGGCGCAAGTTTATTCGGTTTTCATCGGCTAATGTTTTGTAACGATCAGATTCAACCACCTGCAAGTAATACATGCGGGCCGCAAGGGTTGATAATAACAATGCTTTACCTCCGCCAAGCATTGCAGCGCGGCGGGAAAAAAGTTTATGTCTCTCAGAATCCCTATGCATTTTATTCCTGTTATTATTAATTTATTCTTGGCTCAACATTCGTTGCTGCCAAATCATCAACAGCCATGTCAGAACGGGAAATGTTCCAAGCGTAACCAAATACTGAAAAAACATGTTCATCAATCCGGTGGACTGGCCAAAAAAGCCAGAGACCAAGGCCCACGTCAAAATAAATGCGGCCGCAGAAACCATTGCAAACCCAATCCACACAACAGCAAATGATTTTCCTGTAAAGAAAACTTGCTGGTTTAAAACAACCATGTGAACGGCAAGGAAAACAAGTGCATTTACCCCAAACGGTGTACCAACCAAGGCATCTTGCATTAGGCCAGCTATGAAAACAGCCCATGCCGGCAAAAGGTCCGGACGATAGATAGACCAATGATAAACAGCCATAAGCGGCAACATGGGTGCGATGTGGGCGAATTCAGGAATTCTTGTCGGTATTGCGCTCATTACTATGAGAAGCGCGGTTAGAACAAATGGAGTTGACCCGCGTGCAACTAAATCAAGGCGTTGTAAAAAACCCGGCTTCATTATTTTTTCGCCCCTGCGCCTGCTGCCTTGTTTATTGCCTTATTTATTTTCTGGGGCGCATCAAGAATACCTTTAAGGCCATAATCTACAATTCGCACGAACTCTATACGTTCGCGCTGCACAAACGGTTGAACCATTATTCCTTTTTCATTAACCGCGGTTATTCGCCCCACCTGTATACCCGGTGGAAATGCACCACCATGCCCAGATGTAACCACCCTGTCGCCGGGTGAAACCACCGCGCCCGGTGGCAAATGAATTAATTTTGGTCTGTCTGAATTATCACCAGCCATTATTGCTCTTGTTCTGCTCGATTCAACAATAACTGGGATGCGAGAGTTAAGATCAGTTATTAGCAAAATACGAACCGAACGGGTGCCAACGCCCTGCACTCTACCGACCAGACCTTCGCTTGTTACCACGGCTTGACCTTTGCTCGCACCATCACGCAAACCAGCGCCAGCAATAATACTGCGAACAAATGCACCGCCTGTATCTGCTATTACCCTTGCAGTTATAAATCCAGGTTCGGCATCGGGGGCAAAATTTAACAACCCCTTTAATTGTTTGTTTTCAACCTCAAGCTTCCGTGCAGTAGATTGCCACTGCAAAAGCAAATCATTTTCAACGCGCAGCTTTTCGTTTTCTGTTCTTATGTCGGAAAGAAGGTTAATTTCAGAAATAACTTTTTCGGTGCTGGAGATTGGTCGAGACAGTGTATCTAGTATGGGGGTTGCAAAATCCGATATTTGAGAACGCACCCGCTCCATAAAAACCGGATCGGCCTTTCCCAATAGCAATAGTCCAAAGGATGCCGTCACCAAAATAATATACATAAGTCGGCTACCAACACCGCGCCCGGGTTGAGCGAAGCCTGAATGTATAACTCTAGTACGGTCTGTCATATTTTTCCCCCGCTCTACTTGGGAAAATTCCCAAAAACCCCATCATTATTCCAATGGGGTTTAAATGCGGGTACTCTAGCAATTCTAAACCCAAGCAAACACTATGCCCGGACTAGGGTTAATATAGATTAACCAGAAAAAAACGCAATAATTGCTGATAGTTACGGTCGTCCGGGGGTGGCCAAAGATGGCCAAGGCGTGAAATAAAGCTAAAAAACTGCTTAATACATAGTTGTCAGCACGTTTCTGAGCTTTTTCATTTCCTCTAAAGCACGCCCCGTTCCCAAAACCACACATGAAAGCGGATCATCACCTATAGAAACCGGCAATCCCGTAGCGTGCCTGAGAACATAATCAATGTTACCCAAAAGCGCACCGCCGCCGGTCAAGACAATACCTTTGTCAACTATATCGGCGGCTAGTTCGGGTGCGGTATGTTCTAGCGCAACTTTTACCGCCTCAATAATAGCGCCAACAGGTTCGGCCAGACTTTCAGATATCTGACGCTCAGACATAATCAATTCCTTAGGGACCCCGTTCATAAGGTCGCGACCTTTTATTTCCATAGTCCGGCCATCGCCTTCTTCTGGTGGGCAAGCCGAGCCGATGGTTTCCTTGATGCGTGCAGCAGATGCTTCACCCACAAGCAAGTTATGATTGCGACGAATATAAGCAATAATGGCTTCATCCATTTTATCGCCACCAACCCGAACCGAGCGCGCATAAACAATACCGCCAAGGGAAAGGACGGCTACCTCGGTGGTGCCGCCGCCAATATCAACAACCATTGAACCAGTTGGCTCAGTCACCGGAAGGCCAGCACCGATGGCCGCTGCCATTGGTTCTTCGATTAGAAATACCTTGCGTGCGCCCGCACTTTCAGCAGATTCTTGAATGGCGCGACGTTCAACAGCGGTTGATCCGCTTGGCACACAAACAACAACCATTGGGCTGGCGAAACTACGGCGGTTATGAACCTTGCGAATAAAATATTTTATCATTTCTTCGGCAACTTCAAAGTCGGCAATAACGCCATCACGTAGCGGACGAATTGCCTGAATATCACCCGGCGTACGGCCCAGCATTTGCTTGGCCTCGTTACCGACAGCCAGCACCTGCTTTTTACCTTTGCTTTCAGTTATTGCCACAACCGAAGGCTCGTTCAGCACGATGCCTTTGCCCCTGACAAAAACAAGGGTGTTTGCAGTACCTAAATCAATGGCCATATCTGCCGAAAGAAAACCGAAAAGAGACGAAAACATTACTTAAAATCCACCAATTTAATTATTTTTACCAAGGAACCCCCCAAAGCCCGCCCATTTGGGGCAAGATATGGCCCGGGGCCCGAATCCAATACGTCCTTTATACACATTATTTATACAGGCCCAAGCACGTAAATTACTAGGCCGAAAGCGCCGATGGGGGAGATTTTTCACGCTTTACCAAAAGCTTGTTGAGCGCATTGATGTAGGCCTTGACGCTGGCCACCATGGTATCGGTATCAGCGGCCTGTCCGTTAACGCTACGGCCTTTTTCCTCAAGCCTGACGGTGACCTCGGCCTGGGCATCGGTTCCGCCGGTTACCGCATGAACCTGATATAGCTGCAATCTGGCCTCATGGGGGAATAGCTCTTTAACCCCGTTAAATGCCGCATCCACAGGCCCATCACCGGTGGAATTGCAGGATTTTACCTCGCCATCAATGTTCATCTCAAGGCTGGCCTTGGGCGGATTATGGGCTGTGCCACAGAGTATTTCCAGCGCCACCATGGAAAGGCGGTCATTGGCACGGAAAATCTCATCATCGACCAAGGCCATTATGTCTTCGTCAAATACCTCTTTTTTCTTGTCGGCTAAATCCTTGAAACGGGTAAACGCATCTTCCAACGCATTATCGCCAAGGTCATAGCCTAAATCTTTTAATTTATCGCCAAACGCATGGCGGCCAGAATGCTTGCCCAAAACCAGTTTCGATTCGGTTAAGCCCACGGATTCAGGTGTCATAATTTCATAAGTTCCGGCATGCTTGAGCATTCCATCCTGATGAATGCCGCTTTCATGGGCAAATGCGTTTTTGCCGACAATCGCCTTGTTGGGTTGCACGCTAAACCCGGTAATGGTTGAAACCAAACGCGATGCCTTGATTATGTTTTCGGTTTTAATGCCGGTGGTATATGGCATTAAATCATTGCGGGTTTTTAACGCCATGACGATTTCTTCCATCGCCGCATTGCCAGCCCGTTCACCCAGACCGTTTATGGTGCATTCAACTTGGCGTGCGCCCACCGCAACCGCGGCCAATGAATTGGCAACCGCTAAGCCAAGATCATTATGGCAATGGACTGAAATAATGGCCTTGTCCATATTGGGAACGTTGTTCATAACGTGGCTGATTAGATCGGCAAATTCAGCCGGTATGGCATAACCGACCGTATCGGGAATGTTTATGGTGGTGGCACCGGCCGAAATAGCGGCCTCGACACAACGGCAAAGAAAATCATGCTCGGTGCGCGAGCCGTCTTCGGCTGACCATTCAACATCATCGGTAAAGTTTCTGGCCAGCGTTACGCTTTCGGTTACTTTTTCCAAAACTTTTTCCGGGGCCATTTGCAATTTGTATTCCATGTGCAACGGGCTGGTGGAAATAAAAGTATGAATGCGTGAACGCGCTGCCGGTTTTATGGCATCGGCGCAACGTTCAATATCGCCACGGGTGGCACGGGCCAGCCCGCAAACGGTTGAATTTTTTACAACCTTGGCTATTTCATTTACCGCTTCGAAATCACCATCTGATGCGATGGGGAAACCGGCCTCGATAACATCGACACCCATTTCTTCGAGCAAAAGCGCAATGCGCAATTTTTCATCCAAATTCATGGATGCGCCGGGTGACTGCTCGCCATCACGCAAGGTTGTATCGAAAATTACAATTTGGTTTTTATCGGTATTACTCATTTGATTTAAGTCCTTGAAACTGCTTGTTTGGAATATGCAATTTATTATTGTTTATTGCATGAAAGGTTTGTTTTTCCTTTTCCCCTGAACGTCACCAGCCTTTATAAAATTTGGCCGTAGTGCTCAGAGGTTCCTAAGCAGCAGTTCCCCGGCTGATAGAAGCAAAAGCGATGAAAGAAGGGCACCAAGTAATATCCACGCATTAGCGCCCTGCTCACCCTGTTGGGTGGCGGCAATGGCTCTGGCTTGGGTTCTAGACCTAGCTATGGGCCTTTTTCTTGGCATAAATTACCCTTTTTAAAGCATAAGACCGCTTTCGACCTCATTTGCCCTACTATAAAGACAGCCACACCCCTGCTTTGTCAATATTTATTGGTGCTTATGATGGTTTTTTGAGCCATTTGCACCGCTTCCACCCTTTGGCGTACATTTTAGGCAAGACCGAATGGGATAATATTATATCCAGCGACCGGGCGCAGGAGGCAGAGGAATGGCTGGAAAAAGCAACCTCGTTTTACCGAGCCAATTTCGGAATTTCGATAAAAAAGGTAGACCCCTTCCCGACTTCAGACTCAAACCCGATAGTTCCGCCATGATGTTCAACAATTGACTTGGTTATGCTGAGGCCCAGCCCGGTTCCGCCCCTTTGACGAGAATCTGATGCATCGGCCTGGGTGAATTTATTAAATATATTATCTCGGAAATCCTGCGGAATTCCGGGACCGTAGTCCTTAACGGCGATGCAAATTTTCTGGTCATTTTTCTGGCCATGACTGGTAGCCGACAATTCGACCTGCCCGCCATCCGGTGAAAACTTGGCGGCATTGGACATCAGGTTGGACATGACCTGCATAAGGCGGTCCACGTCTCCATTCGCCGTAATATCTTCATCGCAGTTCGAACAAATAAAAGTAACGCCAAACTCTTCGCCATAGCCCTTGTTGGCTTGCAACGCTTCTTTTATCAACAAGGAGATGTTGGTTGGTTTTAAGTTAAAACTCATCTTGCCGGCTTCGATTTTTTCTACGTCAAGTATGTCGTTAATCAACAAAATAAGCCGCTCAGAATTATTGCAGGAGATGTCCAGCATCGATTGCATC
>DAOWFB010000008.1 GCA_030638205.1 Thalassospiraceae bacterium | reverse complement strand
GGCACGGTTCGAAGAAAAGCTCGGCATACGTCCTAATATAATTGCCTATCCTTATGGCGAATTTTCAAATGATGTAATCGAGCTTGTTCGTGAAATGGGTTTCGTTGCCGGCTTTTGGCAGCATTCCGGTGCATTTGGGCCAAAAGATAATATTTTTGCCCTGCCCAGATTTGCGTTAAACGAAGCCTACGGTGATATGGCGCGGTTTAAAACCGGGGCGTCCGCCTTGCCCATCGCGGTCAGCGATATGATCCCAGACGACACAATTATTGAACCGATGAATAACCCGCCAGCATTAGGCTTTAGCATAATTTCTGGGCCCAAAGGTGGAATAAGCTGTTTTTCATCCCACGAGGGAAAGTTAAAAACCGAACGCTTGGGCGAAACCCGCATCGAGGTCAGGATGGAGCAAGCCCTGCCCAAGGGACGGACACGGCTTAATTGCACCGCACCGGCAAAGGATGGCCGCTGGCATTGGCTGGGTCGGTTGTTTTACGTCAGAGATTAAAAACCAGCGCCAAAGTTTAAACTGAATTTTCAGTGGTTGTTATTTTAACAACTGAATGCAGGGTTCTATGCACCGGGCATTTGTCCGCGATTTCTAGCAAGCGTTTTCTATCATCCGAACTTAAATCGCCTTCTATGGTTATGGTGCGGGCGATGTGGTCTATTTTTACATCACCCGTTTCGCAACCCTCACAATCATCGCTATGAATTTTTTCGTGATGCATGGAAACACTTATTTTATCTAGGTTTAATTTTTTCCGTGCCGCATACATGCGTAGCGTCATCGCGGTACATGCGCCCAATCCCGCCAAAACCAATTCATAGGGCGAACCACCACGGTCGTCGCCACCAACCTCTACTGGTTCGTCTGCGCGAATTAAATGTCGTCCGCCAAGTGATACCCATTGCGAATATTTACCATCACCCGCCTCTTCCACCACAACCGTATTGGGGCTTGCCACCGGGGCAGGTGTTTCTGTTGCAAGTTGGCCGCCGCCAATATAACGATCGGCCCACGCAGTAATCACGCCCGCAACATAAATGGCATCTTCTTTGCGGTGTAACAGATGATCGGCCCCGTCCAGGCTGACAAAGCTTTTCGGATGTTTGGCAGCAGTAAATATTGTGGCGGCATTATCAATGCTAACCGTCTCGTCCATTGGCGCATGAAAAACCAGCAATGCTTTTCCCATTGTTTCTATATCATTGCCAAGATTTTGTTCGCTAATATCATCAAGAAATTGTTTTCGTATTTTAAAGGTTCTACCAGCAAGGCTGACTTCGGCTTCACCATTTTTTTCTATTTCATCTAATGAACAATGAAAGTTTTCCACCACATGGGCGGGGTCGGCGGGCGCATTAATGGTAACAACTGCATCTACCTCGGCCATGTTTTTTGCCGCAGCCAAAACTGCCGCACCGCCAAGACTGTGACCAATAATTATTTTAGGGGCTTCAAAATCTTCGCGCATAAAATCAGCGGCGGCAATAAGGTCTTCAACGTTTGAGCTAAAATTAGTATTTGCAAATTCTCCTTCGCTGGCACCAAGCCCGGTAAAATCAAATCGCAATACCGCAATACCATGCGCGGTCAATGCAGATGCAATGCGTGATGCCGCAAAGATATCTTTTGAACAAGTAAAGCAGTGCGCAAACAAAGCATAGGCTTTTGGTTTACCCTGAGGAAGGTCAAGCCGTGCCGCCAGCAGAACTCCATGCCCACCGATAAACGTTACCTTGTTGCTAGATAGCTTGCTTGATTCTGGAGGCATGATTATTTCTCCGTCAATTTATAATTGAGCGGAAACAATATCACGAAAAATATAAAAAGGGTTAGATAAGCGGATCAATATCCATAAGGCGTGCATTATCAAGGCCGCGAAGATCATTAATTTCGATAATGCTTTGCAGTTCTGAAACATAAGCTGCGCCGCGCTCGGAATAACGATGAAGGGTTGGCGCAAGCAGATGCCCGTCTATGGGGCCACCCTTAGCCCGCATGATTGCACGAATTTTACGAAACTCGCGATAGGCACGATGGCGGTTAAGATTAGAAGCGTACGAACGAACAGATGCCATCAACGATGGAAATGCTTCGATCCGGTGAGTTTTACCAGCAGTCCGTCCATCGGGAACTATGCCTTTTTTAGATGAAGAAAATGTCCACTGCCCGAACATGGCATTGCCTTCGCGCACAAAACGAGATGTTCCCCATGCGCTTTCGGTTGCGGCCTGTGCCAAGGCAAGAGACGGTGGCACCACATCGTGGCGGGATAAAATC
>DAOWFB010000106.1 GCA_030638205.1 Thalassospiraceae bacterium | reverse complement strand
CTTGGTCGGTCTAACTCGTTGCCCTAGATATGCCCCTAAATGCCCAGGTGGCGGAATTGGTAGACGCGCTGGCTTCAGGTGTCAGTGACCGCAAGGTCGTGGAAGTTCGAGTCTTCTCCTGGGCACCACTTCCTTTGAATCCCAGCCATTATTGGGAGCCTCAAGGCCCCCACTTAAGGCACTACACTTAAGGCATATGGCAATCTAGTGTCGGTTGCGGTTAATATGAGCAACGCAATGGTAATCAAGGGCATTTGAGGATAGATTTAAGCAAGATGGGAAAAAAAGTGGCAGCAATAAAACCCGATATTCACCTTCATAAAGGCGATCTTCCGTCCGGTCTCGATTTTGGCGACGCGGTTGCGGTTGATTGCGAGGCAATGGGTCTTAAAAATACCCGCGACAGGCTTTGTGTGGTGCAGCTTTCCGCCGGCGACGGCGTTTGCCATTTGGTGCAGTTTAGCGCTGGTAAATATGACGCCCCTAATCTCAAAGCAGTAATTGCTGACGCAAGCGTTACCAAGATTTTCCATTATGCCCGCTTTGATGTTGGCATCTTGAAATATTATCTGGGCGTTGAGTGTACTCCGGTTTATTGCACAAAAATTGCCTCAAGGCTGGCGCGTACATACACAGACCGCCACGGCCTAAAAGATGTTTGTCGTGAATTGGTCGGGGTTGAGCTTTCAAAGGAGCAGCAATCATCCGATTGGGGTGCTGAAACATTAAACGAAAGCCAGCTCAGTTATGCCGCTAGCGATGTTCTTTATTTGCACAAAGTCCGTGACGAGCTAGAAATAATTTTGGCACGTGAAGGGCGCACCGATATTGCTAAAAAATGTTTCGACTTCCTTAGCACCCGGGCCGAGCTCGATGCAGAAGGTTGGCCAGAGATGGATATTTTCTCCCACTAATTTTTTAATTATTTTTTTAGCTAGCAACATGTCGCGGTAATAAAATTATGCCAAATTCAAAAAAAGAAACAAAAACAAAAAAATCTGATGATCTGGGTGCCGCCAGAAGTGTGCTTAAAACGGAATCCCGCGCCATTGATGTGATGGCAAAGGGGCTTGGCGATAATTTTGTAAGCGCGGTTGATTTATTACAGAAAATATCAGGTCGGGTTGTGGTTACGGGCATGGGAAAAAGCGGGCACATAGCACGCAAAATAGCCGCAACCTTTGCTTCAACCGGCAAGCCTTCTTTTTTTGTTCACCCCGGCGAAGCCAGCCATGGTGATCTGGGCATGATACAACAAAATGATTGCGTGATAGCGCTTTCAAATTCAGGCGAAACTGCCGAACTATCAGACATTGTTGCCTACACCAGACGCTACCGCATTCCTTTGCTTGGTATTACCGGGCGGGCGGACAGCACGTTGGATAAACAAGCAGATGTTGGTTTGGTAATACCCGATGAGCCCGAAGCCTGCCCCATGGGGCTGGCGCCAACTACATCAACTACGGTTATGTTGGCTCTTGGCGATGCGCTTGCAGTTTGTTTGCTAGAACGCGAGGGCTTCACCGCCGAGGATTTTCATGGGTTTCACCCCGGCGGAAAGCTTGGACAAAGATTGCTAAAAGTAAGCGACCTAATGCACGAAGGAAAAGAGCTGCCACTTATTTCTGAAACTTCATCTATGGCGGAAGCATTAATAGAAATGACTTCTAAAAGTTTTGGTGTGGTTGGTGTAATCGGGGCCAAGGGGAAACTGGATGGTGTGGTTACCGATGGTGATTTGCGCCGTAACATGAACCCTGAACTTTTAAATCAAAAAGTATCCGAAATAATGACAAAGGGCGGCGTAAGCGCCAGCCCTGACCAGCTTGCCAGTGAAGCCGTCGCTATTATGAACGAAAATAAAATAACTATTTTGTTTATTATTCAAGACAACAAGCCAGTTGGTATTTTGCATATCCACGATTGTTTACGCGCAGGCGTGGCCTGACATAGTTTTTTATTGATTAGGCAAGCGATAGATCGGCCTAGCAAAAAATTATCAGGCGATTCAGGAAATATAATGACAACACGACAAACCGAGCTACCTGTATCTCCAAATGCAGAAACACTGGTTGGTGAAAGACCCTCTGGTATCAGCCCATCGTATCGTTTGCGTGAACTGCGAAATGAAAGTGCAGGACATTCACGTTTTGTAAAAATGATGAAAATAGCATTGCCGTTGATAGCAATTTTGCTTATCGCGCTTATAATTGCGTGGCCATATTTTGGCGATAATAAAGATGGATTTAAGATAGAATTTTCTTCTTTAAAGGTTGCTCCGGGCGAACATGCGGGTGTTGATAATGCGCGTTATTTTGGAGTTGATGATTTGAACCGTCCTTATACAATTTCGGCTGACTTGGCCAGATTCTTGGATGGCCCAAAAGGGCCGATAAGTCTTGAAGTTCCCAAAGCCGACATAACAATGAACGATGATACTTGGTTGGTGATGACATCAACCCAAGGAAAATATGATCAGCAAAAAAAATTATTATCATTAAGCGGAAAAGTTAATCTATTCCATGATATGGGATATGAAATGATTACGGATGAAATAGATATAAATCTTGCAAAAAATGATGCCATTGGAACAAAGCCGGTAAAAGGGCACGGCCCGTTTGGAGAGCTAGATGCTAGCGGTGTGCGCATTGATAAAAATAATAATACAATATTCTTTATTGGCAAATCGCGCCTGCTTTTATTTCCGTCATCAGGCAAAGATATTTACGGCGGGGGTAATAAATGAATAAACCTGTAATGCAAATGTTGTTGTGTTTAATTGTTGCGATTAGTTTTATGTCTGATGGTGTATTGGCACAAACAACAAACAAAAAAACGTCATCACTTTTCGGCGACGACGATAGCACCCCTATAGAAGTAAATGCTGAAAATGGAATTGAGTGGCAACAGGGTGGTAATGTATTTATCGCCCGTGGTAATGCCACCGCAACTCGTGGCACGACAGTCATAAGAGCCGATGAATTGCGTGCATATTATCGCAGTGGAAAAGATTCTACATCTGGAGCCAAGTCTGGAGCAAGTGAGATATGGCGTCTTGATGGTATTGGTGCGGTAACAATTACCAGCCCGGGATGGAAAGCAAGCGGCGGGCATGCCATTTATGATGTTGCAGGCGCAGTAATTGTTTTAAAAGACGCAAATCCAGTTACGCTTGTTTCTGCCGATGATACAATTACTGCAACAGGGCAAATAGAATTTTGGAACAACAAAAAAATGGCCGTTGCCCGTGGTGATGCAACTGCTGTCAGGGCAGACCGACGCATTAGTGCTGATGTCTTGAGCGCATATCTGGAAACCGCACCGGGCGGGGGAAATAAAATTCGCCGGATAGAAGCATTTGATAATGTCAAAATCTCTAGCGCGGGGGGCAATGCTTCGTCCAACCGTGCCGCCTATGACTTGCCCACAGGTCTTGCCCGGCTTGATGGTTCGGTTGTTATTGCCAAAGGCGATAACAAACTTAATGGCTGTAGTGCTGATTTTGATCTGGGAACCGGCATTAGCCACCTTAAGGGCTGCCCCGGAGCCAACGGAAAAAAAGGCCGGGTAAAGGGCATATTATTGCCCGGCGCCCAATCTAATAAAAAATAGGGCTAATAAAAAATAGGGCTAATAAGAAATAAGTCTAATAAATAAGGCCAATAAACAAGGATAATAGCCATACTAAGACTTTTATTATATGCTTGATAAGTATGTTTGATAAGAAAGCGGAAACCTTTTGCCATTAGCTTTGGTGGCAGCAATAGCAGAAAAAATAGGGGTCTTTAAGACCAGTGAGCAATCAGTGAAACAGTCGAATAAAAAATCAACGCCTAAGCTGGTTGCAAACGCATCTAATAATTCTGGGCGCGGGCTTCGCGCCGAAACAATTGGCAAGCGCTACAAAAAACGTCCGGTAGTTTCCGATGTAACCCTTGAAATCCAGCGTGGCGAAATTGTTGGGCTGCTTGGCCCCAATGGTGCGGGCAAAACCACATGTTTTTATATGATGATGGGCCTTGTCCAACCCGACTATGGCCGGGTCTATCTTGATGGCGAAGACATAACCCATCTGCCAATGTATCGTCGCGCCCGTATGGGTCTTGGCTACCTGCCGCAGGAAGCATCAATTTTTCGCGGCCTTTCGGTTGAAGATAATATTAGCGCAAT
The DNA here is from genome assembly GCA_030638205.1 of Thalassospiraceae bacterium. GTDB lineage: Bacteria > Pseudomonadota > Alphaproteobacteria > Rhodospirillales > Magnetovibrionaceae > DAOVVL01. The sequence continues at coordinate 7,378 of DAOWFB010000106.1, read as the reverse complement.
TTTAGAAGTTACCGAGCCATCGGCCCAAGAGCGCGAAGCAACGCTTGAGGCATTATTGGCTGAGTTTTCTATTACCCATATTCGCCGCACACCAGCGTTGGCGCTTTCCGGTGGTGAACGCCGAAGAGTTGAGATTGCCCGCGCCCTGGCATCAAACCCTCACTTTATATTGCTGGATGAACCGTTTGCCGGGATTGATCCCATCGCGGTAGGTGATATTAGGGATTTGGTTAATCATCTGAAGGATCGCGGTATTGGCGTTTTAATAACCGATCATAACGTTCGTGAAACCCTAGATGTAATTGACAGGGCATATATTATTCACAGCGGCATGTTGTTGATGGAGGGTGCGCCCTCCGATATTGTTAACAACGAAGACGTCAGGCGTGTTTATCTTGGTGAGCGGTTTAATCTGTAATCCACACCTAATTATCACTATATTTATACTATAATTTAATGGCAGCTCACTTAGGCAGGTGCAAGCGGAGGAATTAATGGCGTTAACGCCCCGGCTAGATATGCGTCAAGGCCAGTCGTTGGTAATGACGCCGCAATTGCAACAAGCGATCAAGCTTTTGCAGTTGAGCAATATTGAGCTGACCGAATATGTCGAACAAGAGCTGGAGCAAAATCCGCTGCTTGAACGTGACGAAAGAGAAATTACTCCAGAAGCTGGTGATAGAGAACCTACCGAGAGCGAAAGCCAAAATGAAACAGAAGCTTCCGCCGCACCCGACACCGCCGACACTCTTAATGCCACCGCCGATAGCGGCACCGAAAGCGGAACCGGCGAGGCCATGGATGTTGATTACGATAATGAATACACATCCGATGGTGGCTCCGACTTGCCGCAAACAACAGGCGCAGAAGGTTATGAAAGCTGGTCGCCGGGGGGCAATTTCGGCGGTGATGATATGCCGGGGATTGAACAAACCCTGGCCGATGAACAATCCATGCGCGCCTATCTGTTAAGCCAGGTGGGAATGATTATCGACACCCCCCAGGAAAGGCTTATCGGGGTTGAACTAATAGATACATTAAACGAATCCGGTTATGTTTCTGGCGGGCTTGAACAAATTGCCGAACGTCTTGGTTGTGAATTGGGCGAGGTAGAAAGCGTTTTAAAACAAATGCAAACGGTTGAACCGCCTGGGCTTTTTGCCCGCGACCTAAAGGAGTGCTTGGCCTTGCAATTGAGCGATATGGACCGGCTTGACCCTGCCATGCAAAAACTTTTGGATAATCTTGAGCTTATGGCCAACCGCGACCTCAAGGCGCTGGTAAAAGTATGCGGCGTTGATGCCGATGATGTCCGCGATATGGTGGACGAAATTCGCGCCCTTGATCCTAAACCGGGTCGCGCTTTCACATTTGATGTTGCAGAAACCGTTATACCTGATGTGATTATGAAAACGGTTCCCGGCGGCGGTTGGGCGTTGGAGCTTAATTCACAAACATTGCCACGGGTTTTGGTTAACAATCGTTACTACGCAGAAGTTAACCAGCACAAAAACGACGATAAGGATAAACAGTATTTGAACGAATGCCTGCAATCTGCCAATTGGTTGGTTAAGTCGTTACACCAACGTGCAACAACAATACTGAGAGTATCCAGCGAAATTGTTCGTCAGCAGGACAGTTTTTTTCAGAGAGGCATTTCGGCAATGAAGCCGCTGGTGTTGCGTGATATTGCCGATGTTATTGAAATGCACGAAAGCACCGTTTCCAGGGTAACAACTAATAAATATATGGCAACGCCACGCGGTATTTTTGAGCTAAAATACTTTTTTTCATCTTCGGTTGGCGGCGATGGTGATGGCACCGCACGTTCGGCTGAGTCTGTAAAAAGCAGGATAAACGATATGATTGAGGCCGAAGAGCATAAGAAAATTTTATCTGATGATAAAATAGTTGAGCTGTTAAAATCCGAAGGAATAGACGTAGCCCGCAGGACGGTAGCTAAATACCGCGATGCCTTGGGAATTGCCTCGTCGGTTCAGCGCCGTAAAGAGAAATCCGGAGCCTTTTAAAATAGCTCTAAAAGCCATTTTCCCCTTGAAAACTGCTAATTTTTTACCACCTATTGACTTAATCAGGTGTCGGTTTTAAGTTCCCGCCAATTCAAGATATTGGAAAATATCCCTTATCAAAAAATCAACTCATTTCAGGATTTTGCCTAACAATGGAAATTACCGTTAACAGTAAACAGATGGATGTCGGCGCATCGCTTCGCACCCATGCGACAGATAACCTTAATGGTACAGTCACAAAATATTTTGACCGTGCAATTGATGCGAGCGTTACCTTTTCAAAGGCAAGGCATGATTTTTTCCATGTGGAAATTACTGTTCATGCCGGTCGCGGCCTGACCGTTCATGGGTCAGCCGAAGAAGCAGACGCATACCCTGCTTTTGATCAGGCCCTAGAGCGCGTTGGCAAGCAGCTTCGCCGCTATAAGCGCAAGCTAGTAAACCACCATCAAAAAGGTGACGAAGAATTATCAGCTGCGCAATATTCAATCATTGAAACATCAACGGTTGAAGAAATACTGGAAGAAGACAATCCGGCAATCATCGCAGAAATGCCGCACAATATTGTTACGCTTAGCGTAAGCGAAGCAGTTATGCGGCTTGATTTAGGAAATCTTCCGGTTGTTATGTTTAAAAATGGTTCGCACGGCGGGCTTAATGTTGTTTACCGTCGCACCGACGGCAACGTAGGCTGGATAGATCCAGCCACTGATGACGCCTAAATATCGGCGTTATGGCCGTGGTGGCGGAGAGAGGAAAATAATGGAAATCAACGACCTGATAACAATCGAGTGCGTTGTGCCTGGTCTTAAAGTTACCAGCAAAAAACAGGCCCTGCAGGAACTCTCAAAACGTGCAGCTGAAATTACTGGCGAACACGAACGCGTTATTTTTGATGTTTTGATGGAGCGTGAACGCTTGGGCACAACCGGCGTTGGTCATGGTATTGCCATACCCCATGGCAAGCTTGCAAACCTTGACCGTCTTTATGGTCTTTTTGCTCGCCTAGAACAGCCCATAGATTTTAATTCAATTGATGAACACCCGGTTGATCTTATTTTTCTGCTATTGGCCCCAGAAACCGCAGGTGCCGATCACTTGAAAGCATTAGCCCGGGTATCGCGCCTATTGCGTGATGGTGATGTTTGCGAAAAGCTTCGTAGTACCGAAGAAGCCGAAGCGCTTTATGTTTTGCTTACCGATGGGGCTGCTTCTCGCGCGGCTTAAATTTTCCACCAAAATTTTTCCACAACAAAAAATCAAGTCATGGTCTTGCCTTGTTGCTGGGCCTATTGCTGGCGTGCGGGCCTTTAATGTGCGCTGAGCGGTTCCAGTTCGTTTTGCCGTACGGTTATAATGGCAGCGTCTCTGTTTTCAACAGTGGCAAGTTCTGTGCCGTCTGCTGCAAAGATGCCATAAACACCTTCACCGTTTTGGTTTATGGGCCTGACGTAGGCAACGTTCTCTATCCCCCATGAGGCGAGGTCGAACTGAGCAAGCCAATGTGGCTTGTCCGCAATGCCAAAAGCGGCTGATGTGGTGGTACAGCTGGTAGTCGGGCGGTGGGTCATTCTTCTAATGCTCCTTCCCGGATTGAAGATACTCTAATGTTTTAAGTAGGCGCATGGCTGTATGAACAATCGGTAAAGATTCTAAAAGGATACATACCCACAAATTTTGGCAATTTTGGGCCTATTCCTCAGCCTCGATATCTATGGTTTTGGTGTTGGCGGGGGACGGGTCGGCTTTTTCAATTGCTATGGTGCGCACTTCGGGTTCATGGACCGGGCGGTCCATATCCACATGCAACAGGCCGTTATCCATGATGGCACCTGATATTTCGATACCCTCTGCCAGCACAAATGTGCGCTGGAATTGGCGCTTGGCAATGCCCCGGTGGATAAAAACCCTGCCCTTGTCCGACTGTGAACATTTACCGCGAACTACCAACTGCGCGTCTTCAACCGAAACGCTAAGGTCATCCATGTTGAACCCTGCAACCGCCAGCGATATGCGTAGCCTGTTTTCACCAATTTGTTCGATGTTATATGGTGGGTAGCCTTCGGCCGATGCCTTGGCGGCACTTTCCAGCATGCGCTCGAGATGGTCAAACCCTAAAAGAAAAGGGCTATCGAATACAATGTTACGTGACATGTTTAACTTTTCTCCTCTTAGTCAGAATGAGCGAGAATTAAATTAGATTAACCTTAGTCTAGTAATGCACGGTTTGTTCGCTGCCCTTAGGTATAGGCACAGATAAAACAAAACGTGCGTAGGTCCTATTATGTGGGTTTGTTGGGGCATTTTGTCAACAATAGCAATAAACTTTTCTTGAGATGTAAATAGGCTTAGACCAATGTATGATACCACCTAAGGAGTCATCTATATTGGATACATCTCAACGACCTTCGCTTGCTATCGTGCTTATTTCTACACTGCTGGCGATGACGATATTTTCTCTCGATCTTATTTTGCCCACGGGGGTTGCTAACGGAACGCTTTATGTTGCGTTGGTGTTGATGGGGTGGTGGTACCCAAGCCGCAGGTACATTTTTATTTTGGCGATAATAAGTACCTTGCTTGTTATTCTTGGATACAATGCCGACCCTCACGGCCACGATGATCATTTACTAGTTGCGATGTTAAACCGATTTTATGCCGTTTTGGTTATTTGGGCTTTGGCATTTATTCAAAATTATGCACGCAAAAAAAGCGATCAATTAAGAACATCACAGCATGATGTTATACAGGCAAAAGAACATGCTGAAAATGCCAGCAAGGCAAAATCAGATTTTCTTTCATCCATGAGTCACGAACTACGCACCCCAATGAACGCGATTATCGGTTTTGGTGAAATGATAAAACACAAAACCGTAGGGCCAATAAATGAACAGCAAAATGAATATTTGGATTATATTTTGCAAAGCGGACACCACCTATTAAGCCTGATCAATGATGTGCTTGAGCTTTCTAAAATTGAAAACGGTGCGATAGATATAAATCTAGAAGATATTTCCCTTGTAGATGCCATAGATGAGGCCGTGCGTCAGGTTCAGACAAAAGCTGAAAAAAGAAATATATCCATAAATATTAATATGGGTGAATTAAAAAACAATGCATTGGTGGGTGTAATTTATGTCGACCCCATAAGGTTTAGACAGATAATAATAAATCTTTTATCCAACGCAATTAAATATAACCGCGAAGGTGGTAAAGTAGATATCCTTTGCGCTTGCGATAATGTTGATGTAATCCGTATCGCCATATCAGATAGCGGCGAAGGTATCCCTGAAAAAGCGCAAGATAATATTTTTCAACCATTTAACCGCTTGGGACGCGAGGCCGGCCCCATCGAAGGAACCGGCATAGGGCTGGCCATAACAAAAGATTTGATAGAACGCATGAATGGAAAAATTTATTTTGAAAGTGCGCCGGGAATGGGAACCACGTTTTGGGTTGAATTCCCCAGATCTGATCTTGAAAGTTAAATAGCCAATCTTTCAAATATTTCCGTAGCTATTTTTTTGGCTCGCTTATTTGTTGGCGCATATATCTAAACCTTCCCACGTCAATCACACGAATTTCAAAAGTATCTTTATCTAGTAATTTATAAAGAACTGCCTCTTTCATTCCTTCGAACAGAACCATGTATCCCTCATCGGCGGGCTCGTACGATACATCCATTACAATGTTTCCAGAAATCGCTGAGGTGGGGGTGAATGTAAGGGTCTCGGCGCTTCTGGTTGCCTTAAGATAGGCTTTGGAATTGCTATCGAGGGCTGATTTGTCCAACAGCCACGTACCTTCAAGTGGGTGGGCCAGAGCATCTTCTGAACATGCGGATAAATTAATAATCAATATGCAAGAAGCGAGTGTTTTAAATATGTAATTTGTTAATATGTAACGCATGGCTTATTCCTTGTTAAATGTGGGCCATGTTTTTGTTGAGGTGTCAGTTTATATAGGATGTGTTAAAAATATCAAACAAACATTAAGGGGCACACTAAAAATTGAACACCAGCACACGCATATTATTTATTGTTAATCCGGCGGGTTTTGGTGGACTTTCCGGTGATGCCTGGCAGGAATTTTTATTAAACTGGCCAGATAAAATAGCCCCGGAAAATATTGCCGTCACAACTGGCCCCGGTGATGCCAGAAGCATTGCTGCGGCAAATTCTGATTATGATCTGTTGGTTGCCGTGGGTGGCGATGGCACGGTTGGCGAAGTGGCGTCAGGAATAATGGATATAGTTGAAAAAAATGTAGATATTGCAAATTTTTCTGTTCCGGCGCTGGCGGTCATTCCCGGTGGAGCGGGAAATGATGTTTGTCGCGCCCTTGGTATTTCGTCTGTTGGCGCAGCGGCAGATGCCATTAAATCTGGCCGCAAAAAACCTTTTGATTTGATACGGGTTGATTGCATGCACGGCGATAAAAACGTTCGACGTTATGCAATGATGTTTGCAAATGTTGGTTTTTCATCAAGCGCATTTGCGACCCCACTGTTAAAGCGATTACTTGGCGGCAGGCTCGCTTATCATTTTGCAATTTTTTTGAAATTGCTGGTTCACAAACCACCAAAGCTGGCGTTTAAGTCTGCAGGCAAAGAATTTATTGAAAAAAAATGGACTATACTTGTTGCCAATATTGAACGTGCCGGTGGCGGTGGTGTGTGTCTTGCGCCGGGCATGCGCTTTGATGATGGCGATATGAAGCTAACCATTGTGCCAAATAAACCTAAAATACAAATGTTGCTGGCGGTATTGCCAAAAATTGCCGCTGGAAAACATATTGATGAACCGGATTTTGATTATTTTTCTGCGACCGAGGCTTCGGTTGAATGCGAGCAAAAATGTGAATTGGAAATTGATGGCGATACCTATGGCGAAACACCGGCAACATTTACGCATTGCCCCGGTGCTATCCATGTGGTTTGTTGAATTATTAAAATACAAATACGGAAAACATTTATGAAAACAAATTATTTTATCTGGAAAATCACATTTTCATGGTGTGCCCATGCGTTCAAAGCAATAACAAAACAACACCATCTTGAGCTGCGCCCGCAGCTTGAAAAATTTATACCCGTTGACGGCACCGTGCTGGATGTTGGTGCCCATGCCGGACAGTTTGCAAAATTGTTTTCCAAAATTGCATCAAACGGCACGGTTATTTCGGTGGAGCCGGGCAGCTATTCGCGCTCCATACTCAGGCTTGCGCTTTATTTTAATCGCAGGCGCAATGTCGTGGTCGTGCCCTCCGCCCTTGGCTCATCATCCGGGATAGAGATTTTGCGCCTACCGCAGAAAAGAAAGGGAAGCTACGGCTTTGGCCTTTCACACATT
>DAOWFB010000015.1 GCA_030638205.1 Thalassospiraceae bacterium | reverse complement strand
TGAAAAAAGCCACCAGTTTAGAAGCGTCCGTGCGGTCAAAAACCGCTTTGGCGCGACAGATGAAATTGGTGTTTTTGAAATGTCTGACGAGGGCCTGCGCGAGGTCGCCAACCCATCGGCGCTGTTTTTGTCCGAGCGCGACGAAGGTGTTTCCGGTTCTGCCATATTCGCCGGAATGGAAGGAACCCGGCCAATGTTGCTGGAAATTCAGGCACTTGTATCGCCTACCCAGCTATCGCAACCCAGGCGCGCCGTGGTCGGCTGGGATTCCGGCAGGCTGGCCCAGGTGATGGCCGTTACCGAGACCAGATGCAACCTTGCCATCGGGGCAAATGACGTATACCTAAACGTCGCTGGTGGCCTAAAGGTTGTTGAACCAGCCGCCGACATGGCCGTTGCCAGCGCCCTGATATCGTCGCTTTCGGGCAAGGCGGCACCGCTTGATGCGGTGTTCTTTGGCGAAATTGGGCTATCGGGAGAAATAAGAAGCGTAAGCCACATGGAGGCACGCATTAAAGAGGCCGCAAAATTGGGTTTCAAGCGCGCATTTGTTCCGGCTGGCTCCAAGGGGGTTAAAAAATCCCCCAAGGAAATTAGTGTTAAGGAAATAAAACATCTTTCCGATCTTGTGCAGTTGTTTGATGATTAAAGGCCGGAATTAAGGGCCGAGGTAAAAAAATAATAACGATGACAATGTTCGACATAGCCGTTATTGCCGTTTTAGCCGTTTCCGGCGTATTGGCCTTTGCCCGTGGGTTTGTTCACGAGGTGCTTTCCATTGTCGGTTGGATTGGCGCTATTTTTGCGACCATGTACGCAACGCCGCTTTTAAAGCCGTTGATGATGCAAGTTATCGATGATGAATTTTTTGCAGCACTTGCGCTGGGCGCAATTATTTTTATTGCAACCCTTGTTATATTATCCATGTTGACCAAGTCCATATCGCGCAAGGTAAAAGATAGCGCCCTTGGCGCGCTGGACCGGGCATTGGGGCTTTTATTTGGTCTTGCTCGCGGTGCTATTATTATATGCCTTGCCTATATCGCTCTTGAATGGGTTATTCCGGCAGACGAACAAGGCCCATGGGTACGAGACGCCAAGGCAATTCATATGGTTGAAATTGGCTCGGGCATGATTAAAGCATTGGCACCTAATGACGATGGTGCTGATGCTGATAAAGACACCAAGAAAACAGATCAAACCACCAGAGATAAAGTTCAACAAATGTTCAAAGATGCCATAACCCCCAAGGCCGAAACCCCGGCTGGCGGCGATGGCGATGGCTACGCCACCAAACAACGCAAAGAGCTGGATAAGCTTTTTGAAACAAATAAATAGAGAGAAAAAATAGGAATAGTCTCTATGAAAAATACTAGCTGCTCCACTGGCTACATTGAAGATGATCATTTCCACGACGAATGTGGGGTGTTTGGTATTTTCGGCCACCCCGATGCTTCCGCCTTTACCGCACTGGGCCTGCACGCGCTACAACATCGCGGACAAGAAGCAGCCGGCGTTGTTTCATACGATGGAAAACATTTTCATTCCCACCGCGCCATGGGCCCGGTTGGTGATAACTTTAACTCCGAAGATGTAATTGAACGCTTGGTTGGGCCAATGGCAATTGGCCATGTGCGCTATTCAACATCGGGGCAAACGGTTTTGCGTAACGTGCAACCAATGTTTGCCGACCTTGTATTTGGTGGGTTTGCCATTGCCCACAACGGCAACCTAACCAATGCCAGAACCATGCGCCGTAATTTAGTAGAAGAAGGCTGCATATTCCAATCAACATCAGACAGTGAAACATTTTTGCATCTGGTCGCGACCAGCGATTACCACAAGGTTATGGATCGTCTTATTGATGCCCTGAAACGGGTTGAAGGCGCATATTCATTGTTGGCATTAACCCGGGAAAAACTTATCGGTGCCCGCGATCCATTGGGTGTGCGCCCATTGGTGCTGGGCCGTTCGAGTGATGCGTGGGTTTTAGCATCTGAAACATGTGCGTTGGATATTATTGGCGCTGAATATGTGCGCGACGTTGAACCGGGCGAGATTGTGGTTATTAGCGAAAAACACGGACTGCAAAGCTTCAAGCCATTTCCCCCAGTCCCATCCAGATTTTGCATTTTTGAACATATTTATTTTGCCAGACCCGATAGCATCATGGGTGGCTTGAACGTTTATGATGTGCGTAAAAAAATTGGGCAAGAACTGGCCCGTGAAAGCCACGTTGACGTTGATATGATTGTTCCGGTTCCAGATTCTGGAGTTCCGGCAGCAATTGGTTATTCCGAACAGTCAGGCGTACCGTTTGAGCTTGGCATAATTCGTAACCATTACGTTGGTCGCACCTTTATTGAACCATCAGACAAAATCCGCAACCTTGGGGTTCGTCTTAAACACAATGCCAATACCGCCCAGATAAAAGGCAAACGGGTATTGCTGGTTGATGACAGCATTGTGCGCGGAACAACATCCATGAAAATTGTTGAAATGGTGCGTAACGCAGGTGCAACCGAGGTTCACATGAGAATTTCCAGCCCACCAACAGCGCACCCATGTTTTTATGGCATCGATACGCCAAACAAAGAAAAATTAATGGCCCACCGTTTCACGGTTGAAGAAATGGCCAAAGAAATTGGTGCCGATAGCCTTTCATTTATTTCCGAAGACGGTCTTTATCGTGCGGTTGGCGAAAAAGGCCGCAATAAAGAATGCCCGCAATACTGTGATGCATGCTTTAGCGGTGAATACCCCATTGCGCTGGTCGATAAAGAAGGCAACCCCGGACCGGAGCAGCTTTCATTATTGTCAGAGGTCTAAGTAGCAATGAGCGATAGCAATACAAAACGCCTAGAAGGTAAAATTGCCCTTGTTACCGGAGCATCGCGCGGCATTGGCCGGGCGGTTGCGCTACGTTTTGCGCACGAAGGCGCGCATTTAATTTTAACCGCCCGCACCCAAGGTGCGCTGGAAGAACTAGACGATGAAATTCAAAAAATTAATGGTGGCGTTCCATCAACGCTGGTTCCAGCCGACCTGACGGATTTTGATGTTATCGATCACATGGGTGCGGCCATGTATGAACGTTTTGGCAAGCTTGATATATTGGTGGGCAATGCCGGAATGCTGGGTGTGCTTTCGCCGCTGGGCCATATTGAACCTAAAGCATGGGATCAAGTCATGGCTACAAACCTGACTGCCAATTGGCGGCTTATCCGCAGTTTTGATCCCCTGCTCCGTCAATCAGATGCCGGGCGCGTAATTTTTGTAACATCAAGCGTTGGTCATAGTGCGCGCGCATTTTGGGGAACATATGCAATTTCCAAAGCTGGTCTTGAAATGCTTGCAAACATTTATGCCGAAGAAACTAAAAAAACCAATGTCCGCGTCAACTTGATAAATCCTGGCGGCACCCGCACCGATATGCGGGCCGAAGCAATGCCGGGCGAAGACCCGCAAACCGTAAAATCACCGGAAGAAATAGTCGAATATTTTGTCGAGCTGGCCGAGGCGTCATGCGCACGACATGGTGAATTAATCGAGCTTTAGCCCTAATCACAAAAGGCACAAAGGTATAAAATGGCACACATTGCCGTAGGTGGATTTCACCACGAAACAAACACCTTCGCGCCTAGCACCGCCATATATGATGATTTTGTGACCAGTGATGCATGGCCCGGACTATGTTCTGGTAATGACATTTTCGAAAAAACCCAAGGCATCAATCTGCCGGTAGCGGGATTTGTCCAACAAGCAAAAAACGCAGGTCATGAATTAAGCGGGCTTGTCTGGTGCGCGGCACCCCCTTCTGGCCCGGTTACCACGCACGCATTTGAAAATGTTATGGAACAAATGTTGAACGGCATAAGCAAAGCCGGGCCCATTGATGGCCTGTTCATGGATTTACACGGGGCCATGGTTTCGGAAAACTTTGCAGATGGTGACGGCGAAATTTTAAAACGCGTTCGGGGCGCCATTGGCCCCAATATTCCATTGGTGGTGGCGCTTGATTTTCATGCCAACATAAGCCCCCAAATGTGCGCCCAAGTTGACGGCATTGTGGTTTATCAAACATACCCCCACGTTGATATGTTTGAAACCGGGGCGCGGGCAGCGAATATTTTAAACCAAATAATTATCGATGGTAAAAAACGCACCGTTGCATTGGCGCAAGGTAGTTTTCTTGTACCCCTAACGTGGCAAAGCACATTGGCCGAACCCGCCAAGGGCATATATGCAAACCTTGATGGACTAAAGGCTCCCGGCATTGACGCGGTATCAATTGCAATGGGTTTTCCGCCAGCAGATGTTTTTGATTGCGGCCCAGCAGCGGTGGTATCGGGGGCGGATGAAGCATTGGTAAAAGAAACTGCCAATAAAACAATTAAATTATTAACTGACCTCGAAAATGATTTCGCCGGAACGCTTTATCAGCCGGATGATGCATTACGTTTGGCGGTTAAAATATTTAACGGCAATGGCCCGGTAATATTGGCAGACACCCAAGACAATCCCGGCGGCGGTGGCGACGGCGATACCACGGGTCTTTTAAAAGCCATGATAAAAGCAAATGTTAAAAATGCAGCCGCAGGAATTTTTGCCGAACCCATGGCGGTAAAAAAATCAATCGAAGCAGGTATTGGCCAAAGTTTCGAAATGGATTTTGGTTCAAGTAAAAGATTTAACGGCGACACCCCATTGCACGCAACGTTCAAGGTTTTGGCACTGGGCAGTGGTAAGTTTAAAGCCGAAGGCCCATTTTTTGCAGGTGCCGAAATAGACCTTGGGCCAATGGCATTGCTGGAAACTGGCCATGAAGCCCATAAGGTAAAAATTGCAGTTTCAACAAAAAAACAACAAGCCGCCGACCGCGCCATGTTTAAACATTTGGGCATCGATCCCGAAAAATGTTCGGTGCTGGCCCTTAAAAGCTCGGTTCACTTTCGCGCTGATTTTGAAAAAATGGCCGCCGATATTTTAATAGTTGAGGCGCCGGGGGCTAATACTGCCGACCCCAGAAAGCTAGATTATAAAAATATCCGTCCCGGGATTAAACATTTTCCCGGAAATTAACCCACGAGCGCGTTTTCAAGGCGATCAAAATCAGCCTTATTTGCCGGAATACCAAAACGTAACCAATTGGGGTTTTCATCAAACGGGCGAACCAATATTCCAGCCCGGCCAAGGCGTTCAAACATTTCATTTGCGCATTCATGGCGAACCAACCTGAAAAGGCTAGTTCCGCCAATAATTTCCATGTCCAGTGCCTGCAAAATTAAATCTAATTTTTTTGCATTATCTGCTAATTGAATTTTAGTTTCCTCTATCCATTTATTGTCGCTAAATGCAGAAATTCCCGCCCACATGGCCGGGCCGGAAACCGCCCAGGGGCCAAGTTTGTCCTTAACCAATTTAGCGGTTTTATTATCCGTTACGGCAAAGCCAAGACGA
>DAOWFB010000014.1 GCA_030638205.1 Thalassospiraceae bacterium | reverse complement strand
GTTACGCTAACCGTATCTTGTTTAACTTTAGCTGATGATTTTTTTCCGGTTTTTTCTTTTGGCCCGGATTTAGGTTTGTCCTTGGGCCTGTCATCGGCACGAAGGCTAAAATAGCTTTCGGCAATATCTTTGCGTACTTTTTCAAGATGGACCAGAGCATGATCGAGAGATTTTCCCGGGAACATTATGGTGAATTCTTCACCGCCATAGCGATATGCCTTACCTCCGCCGCGAACCTGCATCATTTTACTGGCTACAAGTTTAAGAACCTGATCGCCAACATCATGTCCATAGGTGTCGTTGAATTTTTTAAAATGATCCACATCAAGCATGGCCACCGAATAGCGACTTCCCCTTCCCTGTGCGTCCATATCCATCATCAGCGCACGACGGGCGGGCAATTGCGTTAATTCATCAATAAACGCCATACGGTAAGTATCTTGCACCACCGAGGTAACCAAAACTACACCGCCAAGGGCAAGAATAATTGATGATGTTTCAGGATTAAGTGCGCTGTGCAACGCCATGCCAACCGCAACGATGGCACCTGTCATTCCGCCATCAATTGCTGAACGTGTGTAAATAGCGCGTGCAATAAATACAGAAATAGCAATACCAAACAAAAGTATCGCTGGTTGCGGAAGTATGGTCCAATAATCAATTGCTTTATCAAGTGGACGGTAATGCAAGATTATATTTGCATTATGTCTTGCGCCATCGCCTGCCCCCATTAACACCGCCATTACAGAAACTTGGGCAAACACAAATAAAATTCTTGATAGCACCCCCAGCGACCACAATGAACAATCTCGCATCATGGCAATGGCAATGGCATTGATGGGAAATAGCAATGCCAATGCGGCAAACATTATAAGAAGGTTATTATCGTTTGCGCCTAGCGGGTATGAATACAATACCCAATGAGTTCCGCCCAGCATTGCCGCAATCAATAGCACCCGAACCCGCTTGAACCAAAGGCCAAGTCCGGCGGCAATAATAGCAAGCACATATGGCGCATAGGGTGCCAGCGTTATTGCCGGAAGCGGCAATTCAAGTGAACCCAACATAAAAAATGCACCGCCCAGCAAAAGTATTGCCGGCAGCACCAAACCATTTATCGCGGATCTTCCAAACATGACATACAATAAATACCTAAACGCTCAACATTCGGTTAAAAGACGCATTTTATGAAAATTTTATTGTTTCTGGCGGGGCCAAATATAGCCATTTTCCATAGATTTTGGTGCATATGGCCTGCATAATCTGGGGCAAAAATTCGGTAATCTAGTTAATTTTTTTGCTGTTATGTGCTCTTGGCGTTACCCTTGTATGTATGGAAAATCAGGATAAACCACAGAATAAGCCTCAGGGCCTGCTGGCCTTAAGAAAACGAACTGCCGAGGTTCTTTATTCGGCAGACCAAAACGATGTGCTTACCCGTAGGGTCGATTTATCTTTAATAGTCCTTATTGCGCTTAACGTAATTGCTATCATTGTTGAATCGATGGCCGGAATGGAAGAGCAATTCGGCCAAGCATTTTTTACGTTCGAAGTTTTTTCCGTAATTATTTTTACCGTTGAATATATAGCCCGTGTTTGGTCGGCGGTTGATAACCCGTGGCATGATATTCATTCGCACGCTGTTTTTGGGCGGATGAAATACATGCGCACCCCAATGGCAATTATTGATTTTCTGGCTATAGCACCATTTTACCTTAGTTTTTTCTTTATTTTGGATTTACGTTTCTTGCGCGTACTGCGCCTGCTAAGGGTTTTCAAATTAACTCGCTATTCCCCAGCCATGACATTGCTGTTGCAGGTTTTTCGCGAAGAAGCAAAAACAATCCTAGCCGCACTATTTGTGCTGATGATGCTTCTTATCATCGCATCCAGTTTAGCATTTATTGTTGAACATGATGCCGGACACGCAGACCCAGATGCATTTTCATCCATACCCGCCGCTATGTATTGGGCGGTAATGACCATGACTACCGTGGGCTACGGCGATGTTGTGCCAATAACACCGTTTGGAAAATTATTAGCTGCAATAATTGGCATTGCCGGTCTGGGCATGGTGGCATTGCCCGCTGGTATTTTAGCGTCTGGTTTTTCAAACGCGCTGCATCGCCGCCGCACTCAGTTACAAGATAAGGTTACAGATATTCTTTCCGATGGTGTGATGACCGAAGAAGAAGAAGAAGAAATGGCAACCCTGTTACAAAATCTCAACCTTAACCCGGCTGATGCGAAGGCATTAATTTTTGCCGCCCATCACAAAGACGACACAAATTTGCTCTGCCCCCATTGTGGCAAGCCCATAAACGAAGACCCAGACAACAATAATGATGCCTAGCTAAGTAAAAGTTTTGCTTATTTGGGCAATTCCCATAACTCGGGTGCATCTTGCAATCGTTTGATTAATGCTTGGCGTTGATTTTCCATTTCAGCGGGTAGACGATCACCAAAACGGGTAAACAATTCGGCTTGGTCGACCGCGTCAGCCATTGCACCCGCCCGATCAACCGCCATCAAATTATTGAAATCATCATTATTAAATTCTAATCCGTCCCAAGTAATATCGCCGTAGGTCGGCATGGCACCAAGGGGGCTTTGGGCCGCATTGCCATTGCCATTAACCCGGTCAACAATCCATTTAAGCACCCGCATGTTCTGGCCGAACCCGGGCCACATGAATTTTCCGACATCATTTTTTCTAAACCAATTAACGCGGAATATGGCTGGTGGATTTTTAAGATTTTGTCCAAATTTCAACCAATGATCCCAATAATCGCCCATGTTGTAGCCACAGAACGGCAGCATGGCGAACGGGTCACGCCTTATGGCGGCCTGACCAACGGCTGCGGCGGTAGCCTCTGAGCCCATGGTGGCGGCCAAATAAACCCCGTGGTTCCAATCGGATGCCTGATAAACAAGCGGGAATGTTTTAGAAAGCCTGCCGCCAAAAATAAATGCCGAAATTGGAACGCCCTCGGGGTTGTCCCATTTTGGATCAATGGATGGGCATTGATTGGCCGGTGCGGTAAAGCGCGCGTTGGGGTGCGCCGCAGGTGTTTTGGCATCCGGTGTCCAGTCATTGCCTTTCCAGTCAATGGCGTGGGCCGGCGGCTGAGACATGTCTTCCCACCAAATGTCATTATCGTCGGTCAGCGCAACAT
>DAOWFB010000121.1 GCA_030638205.1 Thalassospiraceae bacterium | reverse complement strand
GTTTTAGAAAGCCTGCCGCCAAAAATAAATGCCGAAATTGGAACGCCCTCGGGGTTGTCCCATTTTGGATCAATGGATGGGCATTGATTGGCCGGTGCGGTAAAGCGCGCGTTGGGGTGGGCTGCTGGCGTGTCTGAAGAAGGTGTCCAGTCATTGCCTTTCCAGTCAATGGCGTGGGCCGGTGGCTCAGACATGTCTTCCCACCAAATGTCATTATCGTCAGTCAGCGCAACATTGGTGAAAATACAATTTTCATTTAATGCCGCCATGGCCGATGGGTTGGTTTTATCAGATGTACCGGGGGCAACGCCGAAATATCCGGCTTCGGGGTTGATGGCATAAAGCCTGCCGTCGGCGCCCGGTTTAATCCATGCAATGTCGTCGCCAACTGTCCAGACTTTCCATCCTTCAAAACCCGATGGTGGAATAAGCATGGCAAGATTTGTTTTTCCGCACGCTGATGGAAAAGCGGCTGCAATATAGGTTTTTTCGCCATCGGGGCTTTCGAGCCCAACGATAAGCATATGTTCGGCCAACCAGCCTTCGTCCCGGGCCATGGCCGATGCAATTCTGAGGGCAAAACATTTTTTACCCAACAGCGCGTTGCCGCCATAACCGGAACCGAACGACCATATTTCTCGGGTTTCAGGATAATGCACAATGTATTTGGTTTTGTTGCACGGCCATTTTACATCGGCCTCATCTTCAGCCAACGGTGCGCCAACGGAATGGATGCAAGGAACAAATTCGCCATCGCTACCCAACACATCTAATACCTTTGCGCCCATCCGGGTCATTATCCGCATATTGACGGCGGCATACGCGCTATCGGTTAATTGCACCCCAATGTGTGCTATGGGTGAGCCCAGTGGCCCCATGGAAAACGGCACAACATACATTGTGCGCCCGGCCATACAGCCATCAAACAACGGCTTCAAGAGGCTGCGCATTTTATCAGGTGCCATCCAGTTATTGGTTGGCCCGGCATCTATTTCGTTTTCGGCGCAAATGTAGGTGCTGCCTTCGACCCGCGCCACATCGCTGGGGTCAGAGCACGCAAGGTACGATTGAGGGCGCTTGCTCTCATTTAATTTTATCAGAGTGCCAGAGGCGACCATCTCGGAGCAAAGCCTGTCGTATTCTTCTTTTGAACCATCGCACCAATGCACCGCCTTGGGCTTGGTAAGGGCGACCATTTCATCAACCCATTTTTTTAATTTTTCATTGCTTGTCGGAGCCGAGGCGTTGCTCATTGCCGGTACCTTTCTTTGGGTAAATAAAGTGAATTATGACGCCAAAAAACTATCTGAATAACCATTGATAGGGGGAGGTTTAAATTAACTGCCTACAGGTTAGCGCCAAGCATAAATGACGCAACCCCCGTATGTGGCAAAATTATTGTATAGCCTTAATTATTGTATAGACCGGGGCCGAACGTCTGGTTTTTCGCGGAAACGTTGGGGAATCGACTGATCGAGATCGCTGAGCTTTTTTTCAAGATTTTTAATGTTTCCTGTCATGGCCGCGACTTGTTCGTGCGAATACTTTTCATTGGATTTAAGCTTATCCTCCATCAGCTTCATGGCCTTGGTAAAATTACGCAACCTATCGTCAAAATCGCTTAAATCCGTACGTATAACTTTTATGTGCGTACTAATAAATTTTTCATTCTGCGATTCAATTTTTTTGAGAACATCGCTAACAAGCCACAAGGCAATCATAGCTACAAAAAAAGCCAATACGGCTAATATTTCTGCAATACCCATTTTGTCCCCATTTTTGGTTTACTTATTAATTTTATGGCCAGATTTCCCACTTTAAAAAAAACTTGCCCTCGGGTACAGGGGGCAAATTAAATTTTTTGCATACGCCGACATGCCATAAGCGCATAAATGCCACAATCACTGGCAAAACAGGCCTGTGGATATTTATTAATCCGCCCGTTAATCCGCTTGGCGCAACACCATATCACGCAACGTAACAATGCCAATGGGGGCACGGTGTTCATCAACCACCAACGCACGCGATAGACCAAATTGTGCCAACATCCTGACCGCATAACGAATATTCATTTCCGGCGGCAACGAAAGCACCGGTTTGGTCATTATTTCATACACGTTCACCCTTTCCGGTGGGCGGTCTGGCGCAATCACTTCTTTGGCAATATCGGAAACAACAACCAAACCAAATTCATCGTGTTTGTCGCGGCGATCAACCACCAGTGAACTAACACCGGCATCGCGCATTTGTTTCATAGCATCAGCCACAGTGGCGGTTGTCTCAATATGCATAACTTTGGTGCTCATAACTTCGTTGACGGTAACGATTTTTTTCTCGCTCATAGCTCGTCCTCGATTTCATTTATCAGAGTGGGTAGTTGGGTTTTAAGGCCGACGGCATCTTCTATGCCTATCTGGCACGCAATTCCTGCGCCCTTATCAGTATCAAAATTTCCGGCACTGGCAATTGTTTCTAAAATCTCGCGGGCTTTGGGTGCAGCGACAAGAAACAAAACCATGTCACGCTGGGCGGCAAGGTCTAATCCTAAAAATGTTTTTTCAGGGGTTAGCCCTTCGCCTTGGGCGCTGGTTATTACGGTGGCACCGGTGGCACCTGCCTCGCGGGCGGCGTCAATTACGGTTTGCGTCCTGTCGTCACTGACAAGTGCCATAATCATCTTGAGGTTCATACGGGTTTCTCCTTTTCATCCTCAGCCATGCGCCTGCGATTTTGTACCCATTCTGCCATCTTGGCATAGCCCATTACGGCCATTATGGGAAACAAGCTAGCAAACGCTATTAATCCAAATCCATCCAAAAGCGGGCTACGCCCGGGTATGGTTGAAGCCAGCCCCAAGCCCAGCGCGGTTACCACCGGAACGGTCACGGTTGATGTGGTAACCCCGCCGGAATCATAGGCCAGCGCCACTATCATTTTTGGTGCCCAAATAGTTTGAATAAGTACAACTACATATCCGGCAATAATGTAGTAATGAAGTGGCGTGCCGGAAACAATGCGGTAAGCCCCTAGCGACACCCCCACCGAAACACCGATGGCAACCGCCATGCGTAGTGAAAACGCGTTTAACGCCCCGCCCGATATTTGTTCGGCCTTTATGGCTACTGCTATTAATGATGGTTCGGCTGCGGTGGTGGCAAAACCAATGGCGGCGGCAAATATATAAACCCAATAATAATCTTGCCAACGAACAAATTTGTTCAGTGCATCTACGCCAATAAATACAGGATCGGTCAATTGTCGGGCCATGGTTTCACCAACCGGGAACAAGGCAAGCTCAAGCCCGACCAGAAAAAACGTCAGCCCGATTAAAACATAAAGAAACCCGACCGCAACGCGCTTGGGGTTGGGTGGCATCTTTTTTAGCGCGACAATCTGGAAAAAAAGCAAAATCGCGGCAATGGGCAACACGTCAAAAACGGTTGAAAGTCCGGTTGCAAGAATGTGATTAAACAATTCCATCTAATACACCATTCCATAAATCATCACGAACATCATCGGTGTCAGGCTAGCAAACGCTATCAGGCCAAAACCGTCGGTCATTGGATTGCGCCCGCGAATTGCACTGGCCAAACCAACGCCAAGGGCTGTCACCAACGGAACCGTTATGGTTGATGTGGTGACCCCACCTGAATCATAAGCAATACCAACAATTTCCGGCGGCGCAATCATTGTCAACGCCACGACAAAGCCATAACCGATAATGATTACCCATTGAATGGGCCAGCCTTTTATAATGCGAACAACACCAATAACAATTGCAAAGCCAACTGAAAAGGCAACGGTCATGCGCAGGCCAAATGCATAGCTGGCCATTGTATCAACGCTGTTTTCTATGGCCCCTGCTTCAGCCACGGTTTTTGCAGCTTCGGCGGCCACGGCTATTAATGCGGGCTCGGCAACGGTGGTGCCAAAACCAAGGGCAAAGGCAAAACCCACAAGCCAAACAAGGCTGCCTTTTTTGGCAAAATCTTGGGCCATGGATTCGCCCAGCGGAAACAGGCCCATTTCAAGGCCACGGATAAAAAATGCCAGCCCCATTATGACCAAGGCGGTACCGATAAGTATTTCAGATAAATTAGGAAAAGGTTGGCGCAAAACCACAATTTGAAAAAATGCGATAACCGCAATAATCGGCACCAGATCGCGCGCCGCATCAACCAAAAGACGGGTAAGGCCGCGAATTATACTAAGTACATCACCCATCCCATCCCTCACGCCAACAAATTTCTAACGTTTAAGTATAGTGCTACAATGCGGGCGTTTGTTTATTTTTTTAATTTTTATCCCCGGCCCCGCGACCCAACACCGCACCCAAAATAATCCCGATGATCACCCAAAAGGCAAGCGTGCTGGTTAATGAATAAAATGCAAAATCCCGAACCATATCAGCCCCAGCCGTGCCTGTGTCCGTGCTGATGGCGCTATTTTCAGGTGCGCCCAATACATGGGGAAATATTATCAATCCAGCGCCCACAACTTTGGGCCACCATGCATTACGCCAGCCGCCATCAAGCAAGCGCCCGCATTCCCCTGCCCAGTCACCAATAAATACCAGCATAACAAGCCCCAGTGATGTGCAAGATACGGTCAACCACCACCAAAGCTGGCGGGCCTCAAGATCAACATAAGCCACCCCCGGCGGGGCCGGTGGCTGGCCAATGGCAGGGGCCAGCGCAAATGCAGCCCAACCGCCAAGACCCCACAGAATACCTTGTTTCCAAGTTATAGCCCGGCCATGAAATACAATCCCCGCAGCCATAATTAAGGCAAAAGCGACCCCGGTTAGCACATCAAAAGAAAGCGTGTTTAAAAATCTTTCCGGATCGCCAAGGGCAATGGCCATAAAGCCCTTGGGCGGGACATAGTCATCCGCCCGGCCCCCAATTTCGAGAAATTCAGCAAAATCAATAAGTGGAATAATAAAAATTGCCTGTGCCAACGATATGACCAAACCAGCAGACAGCCCCGCTATTAAGGCTGCTGGGAACAAGCGTTTTATCATGGGAACCTTGGGTTAGTTTGAGGTGTTTTTAGTGGCAAGGAAAAGAAAACGCATGACGAGAATCGTGGGCCACATCATGAGAAGCCTGCGCATAACCAACCACCGATAAAAGTCCAAGGCCAAGGCCAAGAGCAAAAACAGCCGTAACCACTGCGTTTGTGCGGGAAATATCGCTTACTTCCGAGGCCTCGCCCATGGTGGCCGCCCCAGTGATTGCTCTGGTAATTGCTTTGGTTTTGTAAGGATTTCTACTCATTTAGGGGCGGTTCCTTTTTTCTTTGTGCCTTATTTGATAGCATCGTAGCCTCTAATATAACCACTGTCTTTATAAAATATCGTCAATGCCCATACGGCTATAATTTTGCCATAATAAAAGGGGTAAATACCTTCCTATATTATTTGAGAAAGCATAAGCGTCCATGAACCACACCATTGCCTTAGTCGATGATGACCGAAATATTTTAACTTCAGTTTCAATAGCGCTTGAGGCCGAGGGCTATGAGGTACGCACCTATGGTGACGGCGAAGAGGCCCTTCGCGAAATTTCCCGCAACCCACCCAGCCTTGCGGTTTTGGATATTAAAATGCCCAAAATGGACGGGATGGAGCTTTTGGCCGAATTAAAAAAACGTTCAGACCTTCCGATTATTTTTCTCACCTCCAAGGATGACGAAGTTGATGAGGCCATGGGCCTGCGATTAGGCGCAGATGATTATATTAAAAAACCATTTTCTCAACGTTTGCTAATTGAACGTATCCGCGCAGTATTACGAAGGCTCGATCCGTCATCAGGGGGTAACAATTTAATAAGCCGTGGTGATTTAATGATGGACACCTCGCGCCATCTTTGCACCTGGAAAGAAAAACAAGTTAACTTAACGGTAACAGAATTTTTGCTTTTGCATGCATTGGCGACAAACCCTGGTCACGTTAAAAGTCGCGATCAATTAATTGATGCGGCCTATGGGGAAAATATTTATGTGGATGACCGCACCATAGATAGCCACATCAAGCGCCTGCGCCGCAAATTTCGTGCCGCCGTGCCCGACTTTGACGAAATAGAGACACTTTATGGCGTTGGCTATCGCTACAAGACGGATTGATTTAAACTGGCGCCTATGAAAAAAACCGATAGCGATAGTGTGGATACGCCAGATCATGCCTCTATTCATGATAATGTTAGCGAGCATATTCGAGGTCACGGATTAAGCGGACGCTTTTCACGCATTACATTACGGATTCTTGCGGTCAATCTGTTGGCACCGGCAATACTGGTGGCGGGTATTTTTTATCTTGATGAATATCGTCGCAATCTTATTTCGACCGAGCTTTCAGGCCTGCGCACCCACGCGGAAATTTTTGCGGTCGCTCTTGGCGAAAGTGCGGTTTCACCAAGGGGTCAGGCACTTTTGCCCGAACTTTCATCACAAATTGTGCGTCGCCTTGCCTTTACCGCCAAAACCAGAGCTAGGCTTTTCTTGCCCGATGGCAGGCTGGCGGCTGATTCGAGAAAACTGCTTGAACCGGGCGGTCAGGTACAACAAAAAGACCTGCCCCCGCCAGTAACAGCAGAAGAAAAAGAAAGTTTTCTTAGCACAATATTTCAGGCAATTGATCGCATCTATAACTGGCTGCCCGGCGGTGACGAGTACGCCACCTACAGGGAAAACATCCAGCAACGGGCAAGTGATTACCCCGAGGTAATGGCGGCCATGGGCGGCGAGGTCTGGGTGGCGCGCCGATCAATGCCGGATAGATCGCTGGTGCTGACGGTGGCCATGCCGGTAACGCGCTACAAACAAACACTAGGCGTAATATTTCTTTCCAAAGGATCCGATGAAATTGACGCTGCCGTTTATGAGGTGCGCTTGGATATATTAAAGGTATTTGGCGTGGTACTGATTATCACAATTGGTGTTTCTCTTTATCTGGCTGGAACAATAGCACGCCCCATACGTTCGTTGGCGTTGGCCGCCGAACACATTCGCAAAGGCCATCATCGCCAACACAAAATACCAAATTTTGGTGAACGCTCAGATGAGATAGGCGAATTGGCCCGGGCTCTCGGTGATATGACCGAGGCATTGTGGGCACGGATGGATGCTATTGAACGCTTTGCCGCCGACGTCGCCCATGAAATTAAAAATCCACTTACATCAATTAAAAGTGCAGTTGAAACCGCGACACGAATTGAAAATATATCTCAG
>DAOWFB010000131.1 GCA_030638205.1 Thalassospiraceae bacterium | reverse complement strand
TCTTGTTCGGTGCGGCTAAGGGAATATTTTTTTGCAATATTTTCTGCGGTTTCACCCATGCCCATATAGGCCCCGGCCATGCGGGCGGCAAGACCGGGATGGGGCAGGGGATTAAATCCAGTCATGGGAACCCGGGTCATGCTTTCGACACCTGCGCAAATGTAAGCTTCGCCCGCGTTCATTTGCATTGCACCGGCCGCCATATGGATTGCCTGCATGGATGATCCGCAAAATCTATTTACGGTTACGCCGCCAATACTTATTGGTAGGTCGGCCAAAAATACAACTAGTCTGGCAACATTGAAACCCTGTTCGCCTTCGGGGAAGGCGCAACCCATGATGAGATCTTCCAGTTGTGAGGGGATTACTCCGGTGCGGGTTACAAGTTCACGCACCACTTGCGCGGCAATTTCATCAGGCCGAGTTTTTGCCAGCGCCCCCTTGAACGCAGGGGTAAAGGGGGAGCGAGCATATCCTGCTATTACTATTGATTTCATGCGCTCTTGTTCCTTTTTTGCTTTTCTTCTGCGACCAGCTCTTTTTTCGACAGCTTGCCTATGAGCGTTTTGGGAAGTTCGTCCCGTATTTCAAGTTCGGCTATTTTTTCTATGGGGTTTAGGCGCTCACCAGCAAATTCAATAAGCTCATCAACGGTTGCGGTTGCGCCATTTTTTAATTTAACAAACGCTTTTGGGGCTTCGCCACGGTATTCATCGTTAATCCCTATAACTATTACTTCGTCAATTGCGGGGTTAAGATAAAGCACGTCTTCAACAGTGCGCGGATAAACCTTGTAGCCGGAACAGATAATTACATCTTTTAATCTATCGGTTAGGAAGATGTATCCATCTTCATCCATGTGCCCGACATCGCCGGTTCTGAGCCAGCCATCAATAATTGTTTCGGCGGTGTCATCTGGTTTGTTCCAATATCCAGCCATTACCTGCGGGCCACGGGCGACAACTTCGCCTCGTTCGCCCTGGGGTAGGGATTTTTTAGGATCATCAAGATCACGAATTTCTATATCAACACCGGGAAATGGAATACCGATGGAGCCAGTCTTGTTAACACCGCGTGTCGGATTACAGGTAAGTACCGGTGATGATTCCGAAAGCCCGTATCCTTCAACCACAACGCACCCGGTCAGGTTTTCAAACCTTTCCTTAACCTCAATGGGTAGCGAGGCCCCGCCTGAGATACAAAATTTAATTGAAGTTAAATCATACTTGTTCAGCTTTGGATGGTTGTTAATTGCATTATATATGGTTGGCACTGCGGTAAATATGGTGGGATGCTTTTCGTTTATGATTTTCAAAACTGTGTCTAATTCAAACCGCGGCAAGAGTATTAATTCTGACCCGGTTATCAGTCCCATATTCATGGCCGCAGTCATGGCAAAAACGTGAAAGAATGGTAAAACGCAAAGAAACTTTTCTTCGCCTGGGGTAACTTTGCCCAACCATAACCGCACCTGCAAGGCATTGGTGGACACGTTGGAATGGGTGAGCATCGCGCCCTTGGGTATTCCGGTTGTACCGCCAGTGTATTGAATAATAGCAACGTCTTTCAATGCATCAATGCTGACCGGACTGGGACTGCCGCCATTATCAATTAGGCTTTCAAATGAGATATGACGTTCATCTATGTGCGGGTGGGCAATTTCTGAACGTTTAAAAATACGATAAAGAAAACTTTTAACAGTTGGCAATGCTTCGGCTAATGAACAAACTACAATTCTTTTTACGTTGGTTTTCTTCATTGCGTTTTCGACTTTGTCGTAAAGCATTTTTACATCTAGCGTTATCATCATGCAGATATCGCTGTCATTGGCTTGATGGTTTAATTCTTCGGTCGTATAAAGCGGGTTAAAATTAACCACTGTTGCGCCAATTTTAAGGATCGCAAAATATGAAATTACATAAAATGGTGAATTAGGCAGGCACAGACCGACACGGCTACCCTTGTCCACACCCAGCTTTTGCAGACCTTCGGCTGCGCGGTTAACAAGATTGCCTATTTCGCCGTATGTCTGCTTGCACCCCATAAAATCCAAACACGGTGCATTTGGCACGATGGCAACAGAATCTTCCAATATTGAATGCACCGGCTTTTCAACCGGAGGAAGATCAAGATCAAGGCCTTCGGGGTAGCTTTTCCCCCAAGGCCGTTTTTGCTGAGGATTGTTCATTGCAGCACCCCCTTAAAAAAATTAGTTACCTTCCATGCGCCTTATGAAGCTAGCCAACAGCTCATGGGTATCGCCAACATCATCAATAAGGATACCATGCTTGTCCGATGCAATCCAATGTAGCGATTTATCAACCACAGAAAGGCCGTCAAACACCATTTTTGCCCCATCGGGGTCTACCACCGGGTCGCCGTCGCCCTGAATAATTCTAACTGGGGACGATATTTGCCCAAGCCCTTTTTGGGTGTGCTCGGAAAGCTCAAGCAGGCCTCCAATGGCGCTAACCGGGGTTGAGCGATAATTTATTTCCGGATTCTCTGGGTCATTGTCAATAAATTCAAGCAAGCCTTCTGTATTTGGCATCCATTTGGTCATTTTATTAATCCCTTGAACAAACGGAATTAAAGCAGATTTTTTATCCCTTAATTTTATGGCAGGGGAAACCGCAGCAACGCCAACAAGGTTTTCAGGGTTGCCGGCAGCAAAAGCTAGCGCCAGCGTTGCCCCGGTAGAAAACCCAATAATAACAATGCGCTCGCAAAATGCGGAAAGTATTTTGTGGCCGCGCGCTACTGATGCAAGCCAATCATTCCATGAAAGCCCAGCAAGGTCGTGCGGAGATGTTCCGTGGCCTGCAATGCGAACGCCCATTACGGCATATCCTTGCTTGCACAAGTCATCGCCAAATTTGCGTAATTCAGCCGGCGTTGCCAAAAGACCGTGCAGCAACAAAACACCAGTTTTGCATTTGGTCTTTGGCAGCAAAAGATAGGGTTCGGCGTCTTCGGTTGCGGTTTCTTTTTTATTTATTCCATCAAACTCGGGGGTATTAAAATGCTCAAGATTCCATTGATAGGAGCGAAGCTCGTCATCAAACATATAAGAAGCAATATCTTTGTCCGACACTGTTTCAGAATTGTCCAATGCCGCATCCACGGTTTGGTGGACCTCGGCTAAAGGCCCAACTTCATTTTCATAAACCATAACTGGATTTTCTATACGTACTTCGTCGAACCCGTATTCATTCAATAGTTTGTCATTGAATATGTATTTATTGACCGCAACATTAATCAACTCTGCCTGTTTGCAGGTATCAATAAATCTATCAAGCTCGGGGCACTCTCCATCCAATAATTTAATATAACAATCGGGCGAGAGAAGGCTGTCGTGTAGTTGTAGATTATAAGTTGCCTGAAGGTTTTTTACCGACATATAAAGCGCAAGATTAAATTTATTAAACTCTATTTCCATGCGGTCACGCTCAAGCAAGGTGACAATTAAATGTGATGCAATATGACTAAGGTTTATTGTTATATTTGTATACATAGCTTGCATGTATTCATCGCGAATAATGCTGGTTTCTTTTGATATGCATCGTTCCAGTATTTTTTCTATGTACCCGTTGGCTTGATCTTTTAATCCAAACAAATCATCAAGTGACCTAATTTTTGAAAAGTATCTTTTAAGTATTATCTTTTCCCACCACGACCATTTTTTTCTTGTGATAACTGGTTCGCACAATCGAATATCCATATCGGTATCTTTAAAAACAAGATTGCTTTCAATAAGGATTTCTTCTGAAAATTTTCTCGACATATTTTTCATAAAAAAGCTAGCAAATTTGCTGAAGAAATTTTCTCTAATACGGATAGGATAAAATGTAATGGTCGAAGGTATTATCAAGGTTGGCTTTTCAGCCAATGCGATAAGTTCTTCTGCGCTACTCAATTCCAACGCTGCAACCCAGCGATCAATACGTTTGCTATCGTTGTTTTTATTTAGATCCAGTATGCGAAGTTTAAATATATCTAAGGTGTGAGCAAGAACCGCTGCGCCGCGATGATGCTTTCTTCTTTCCGATGCGGTGCGTGAATAAACACTGTAATTACCTTTGCTGTCCATAACGCGGCGATCTTTAACCATGCCACCTTCGGGAAACATTACCACCTTTCGTCCACGTAATATTTCAGCTGCTAAAAATGGCAATAATCCAGGCAAGTCGTTTGGAACAACCCCAATGCTCCTAATAAAATTAACGAACGTGTTGTTGCCTTCGAAGAAAACCTTATCGGCAACCGAGCGACAATGAGCACCTGTTTTTTGGTAAATTATGTAAGGCGGAATAATTGTTTCAAATCGGGCAAAATGATTAAACAGAAATATATCACCACGATTAAATAGGTCATCTGTGTGGTGAACCCGTATTTTAAGGCCCAGGCGGTCTTTTATGGTTTCGATTGATTTAGCGACCCACCGGTAGGTGTCGTCGTTAATTTTAAGCAATTTTCTGTCTATACCTACCATGTGAGACAAATCCATCTTGCTAACATCAATCCAGTATCCTGTATCTAAGTATATATGAGTATGAATATCATTAGTCCCTAT
>DAOWFB010000087.1 GCA_030638205.1 Thalassospiraceae bacterium | reverse complement strand
GCAAAAAACCATCGGGGCGCAGCTAAAAAATTAAAAGATCTTGGCGGCTGACCCATCGAGGCCGAGGCCGAGTAAGACTCGCCCAAAGCCCCCAATAGGAGTATAATTATGCGTTTAATCAACAAAAAAGGGAGATTAAAATGCAGGTTCCCGTCCAGATTAGCTTTCACGGCTGCGATCACTCCGATGCGCTTAGCCAAGATATATCCGATCATGCAATAAAAATTGAGGAATATTACGGACGAATAACCAGTTGCCGGGTGGTGGTAGAAGCGCCACACAAATCACATACCAAGGGCAAGCTGTTTCACATAAATATTGAAATTTCCATCCCCGGTGTAGGTCAGGCCATACATAATGACCGTGGCAACAACCCGGCACACGAAGATGTATATATTGCCGTGCGCGATGCCTTCAAGGCCATAGAATCGCAAATCAAGACCATGGTCGGGAAACGTCGCGACGAAGAACGTCGCCAAAATGATGAAGAATTGAGTGCATAAAAAAATTCTATGCGCTATACCCTTAGGCGATGTTAAACAAAATTAAATCCATGCTGAAAAGCCCCTCACCAACTGAGGCCAAGCCCGCACGTTCGCTTGAGCTTGCCGCATGTGCATTGCTGGTTGAAGCCGCCATTATGGACGGCACCTTTGATGAGGCCGAGCTAAAAGTTATAACTAGCCTTCTTTGCGAACGTTTTTCGCTTAGTGCCGACGATGCGGCTGAGCTGATAGACGACGCCAAAAAAGTAGTCGAAGGCTCGATCGAAATATATGGGTTTGCCCGCACCATAAAAGACAGCATGGATAACGCCGAACGGGTGGAAATCATAGAAATGTTGTGGCAGGTGGTTCTGGCTGATGGCCATGTGGATGATTATGAATCCAACCTTATTCGCAGGATATCGGGCCTGATTTATGTTTCTGACCGCGAAAGCGGCGATGCCCGCAAGCGGGTGCTGGAAAATATGTAATCCAGAAATGCTTGAGATTAATCCTGCTATCGGGTAGATATTGCCCCAGATTTTTTCATAAAAGATTTTTTCACAAATATTTCCTAGCGGAGAACAAGATGACTTACATCGTTACCGAAAACTGCATCAAGTGCAAATATCAAGACTGTGTTGATGTTTGCCCGGTTGATTGTTTTTACGAAGGCGAAAATATGCTGGTTATCCAGCCCGATGAATGCATCGATTGCGGTGTATGTGAGCCCGAATGCCCGGCAGGGGCTATATTGCCCGATACCGAGTCTGGCCTAGAAAAATGGCTCGACATAAACACCAAGTTTTCCGCCATCTGGCCTAACATAACCCGCAAAAACGACATTCCATCCGATGCCAAAGACTGGGACGGGAAAAAGGACAAAGAAGCCCTTTTGAGCGATAAACCGGGAAAAGGCACCTGATTTAACCCCAATATGGCCTTGTTGGGGTGTTTTTTAGTCTATTTTTGTGATATGATAGCGTCCAAAGCTGGCCACCTATTTAAATGGTCGGCTTTTAACGTGTACAGATGGTGCATTTAGTACACGAGTGGCCATTTTTTACAAAAAATGAGGCTTTTTGGGCTGTATTTTTCAGCTTTGGGCTGTTTTTGGCGAATCTTGGCTGAGATAAGGCAATAAACTTAAATTCTTAAAATTGGCAAACGGAACAAAGAATACCATGGCAAAAAAATCAACCACCAATAGCTCGCTGTTCAGCAAAGGTGACTTTGTTGTTTATCCAACCCACGGTGTGGGGCAGGTTACCGGCATCGAAAAAAAGGAAGTTGCGGGTCACAAGCTACACCTGTTTGTTATTTCTTTTGAAAACGAGCGTATGACCTTGAGCGTGCCAGTGGACAAGGCAGTGGATTCGGGCTTGCGCAAGCTTAGCTCTAAAAAAATTATGGATGTAGCCATGACCACCCTAAAAGGTCGCGCCCGTGTAAAACGTACCATGTGGAGCCGTCGGGCACAGGAATATGAAGCAAAAATTAATTCCGGCGATCCTATTTTAATTGCCGAGGTTGTCCGCGACCTTCATCGTCGTGCCGACCAGCCGGATCAGTCTTTCAGCGAACGTCAAATTTATGAACAAGCACTTGATCGTCTTTCAAGTGAAGTTGCCGCAGTTGACAAAGTTGACATGGAAAAAGCTACCGCCAAGGTTGAAAAGCTTTTGCTTAAATTAGCCGCTTAAGCGGCAAATGCAATTTAGTGTTAAATTAAAAGACTAATAAATTAAAAGACTGGGGATAATTCCCGGTCTTTTTTTATTTACATTTTTATTCAGTCACAATTTTTATTAATGTGCCGGTGGGGACTGAAGTTTCCGGGGTTATGGAATTTAATACTTCCATCCATTCTTTCTGGTATTCATCTATGGCAAACATGCCCGCAAGTGACGCTGGGGTATCGCCATCTTGCACCTGATACAACCTTATTCGATATGGTTTGGCATTTTTAATTTCCGCCGCAGTCATTTTACGAAAACTGTAAGTCGTGTTTCTAAATGGAATGTTTAATTTTTTTGTAACGTCCGGTGCGGTTAAAAATAAAAGCCTGTAAACAGGGCCGTCGGTGCCTTCAATTGCAACTAGACGAATATCGCGCGAGCCGCTTTTAGTATTAATTCTGGAAATACCAGTTACAGCCTCCATGCCGTTTATATTTATACGCTCAACCTCACCAAGCCTTAATCCCTTGGCCCAAAAGCCGGTTACATAATTTTTAAGGCTGGTTGCCTTATTTATTTCTTTGGGATTTGCCGCATCAAATACAATTATTGCTTCATCGTTCTTTTTTGCGACCACGTTGGCTGGTGAATTAAATAGCCTGAAGCCATCTGGCACATCATAACGGATGCCCATTTCCGGGTGCATAAACGAATTGCCACGAATTAAACCTTGGGAAATATCATCGCCGAATACCATTCCATCAATTTGTGAAAGGTATTCTTTGGCTTTAAGGTTATTGCCGTTTACCGCAGCCTCTGTCTGTTTTTCAAAAGCCAATTTAATTGCCTGTTCAATGCGTTCTGCCGTGCGTGGGTGGGTTGCCATTATGTCAGCTTGTTCAGCTGCATCTGGCTTGCCGGCCATCATTCCTTCGATGCGTTGATGGGCTCTTAATTTAGTAAAGAAGCTGGTCATGGCATCTGGGCTATATCCGGCCCGGGTCATATAACGCACACCCAGCATATCTGATTGCAATTCTTGATCGCGCGAATAGCCTTTCAATACAGCCTGTGCGCCAAGTGCAGCCGCATCACCGGCCACCGATGGAATACCAGCGGCGCTACCTATTGCGCCCAATACCTGCAGGCCCAATGAAGTTGCGATGGTGGAGCTATAACGCTGAGCCGTATGTCGCGCGGTAACGTGACCAATTTCGTGGGAAAGAACACCGGCAATTTCAGCTTCATTGCTGGCCAATGATAAAAGCCCACGGGTTATGTAAACGTAGCCACCCGGCAACGCGAATGCGTTTATTTTTACGTTGTTAAGCACCGTAAACGTCCAAACCAGATCCGGCATTTCCGAATGCTGGCTGAGCTTGCCCCCAATATTAGCGACATAGGCGCCAATTTCTGCATCATCAAAAACGCCGCCAAAAGCTTTGATTATTTTGGGGTGTTCTTCCCGGCCTACTTCTTTTTCGCGTTCTGGCGACATAAAGGCGGTAAAGCTTTGCTCGCCGGTTGCGGGGTTGGCGCTACACGCCGAAAGAACCAGCAATGCCAACAAAAGTAATGGTATAAAAATAATATTATGAATGTATCTAGAGCATAATTTCATAAAAAATATATTCTCATTTTCAATTAATAATTTCAATTTGTTCTGGATGGGTAATTTCAATCATCGGCCCGTTTTTGCGTCTTATCCATCCACGCACCCTTATATTTTTTCCCTTAAAAGAAATAGGGTCAATTCCGGCATTTGCAAATATTTTTAATCCCGGTTTTTCTATCGTGACGGTAAAATCGGTCCGCCATTCGGGCCCAAAATTAAGATAAGCCCGCTTGCCCACCACCTGTGCGTCAAGAACCATGCCCTCAACCAATTTAAATCCACCAATATGGTCACTGGTTTGTTTATGTGAAATAATTTTATAAAACGGATTTGCCCATATACCATGTTTGTTTTTTCTGGCGCTTCGTTCAAGTGCCAGCATTTCTCCTGCCAATGCTTTGTTGTCGGCAAACGTATAAACCCGGGCCATGCCGCGGGCCAACATTTCGCCCTGCAGCCATATTTTATTATCACCATCACCAACAACAAGGTGGGCCAATGTTCTGCCGTGCCTGTCTGTTTCGGTTGCTCCAATAAATACATTTACAGTTTTACCAAGACACAGGTTTTCCATTTCAGTTTTTGCGGCTTTGGATAACGGCCATGCCTTGAAATCACTTCGCCCCAACGGCAGCTTGGGTGCCTGTATTCCCACCAGACGTATTTCACGACCATCATCAAGACGCACTGTATCGCCATCAACTACCTGGGCCACATGGGCCGTCCCTTGTGGAATTAGGTCTTCGGGGCCTAGCGCGTGCGCCGGCTGAGCACCAACAAACGCACCCGCAATAAGCGCAGGTATTGTTGATAAAGCCTTTAATTTTATAGCCTTGGTAATTTTCAATTTTCCCTTAGCTTTCTTGAAAAACCGTGCTTATTGGAGGGCTATGCAAATATGTGCATATAATGAACTATTATTATTTTTTTAACATTACGAATTTAGAAAAAACATCTGGAACCAATTTTAATGGATAGCACCCCTGAACGCGACCTCTATCCCCATATTGAGCCATATCAAACGGGCATGCTGGCGCTTAATGATAACCAGCAAATGTATTTCGAGCTTTCAGGAAACCCAGATGGAGTTCCGGTTGTTTTTTTACACGGTGGCCCCGGGGCCGGATCGTCACCCACGGCGAGGCGTTTTTTTGACCCGTCCCGATACCACATAATTTTATTTGACCAGCGCGGGGCTGGGAAATCACTTCCCGCTGGTTCTATAATTGCCAACACCACCCGGCACCTAATAAATGATATGGAACAGCTTCGGCTTCATCTTGGCATTGATAAGTGGTTGGTGTTTGGTGGTTCATGGGGCTCTACCTTAGCAATTGCATATGGTCAGGCACACCACCAACGTTGCCTTGGGTTTATTTTACGGGGAATATTCTTGGGCGAAGCGCACGAGATTAACTGGTTCCTCCACGGCATGAATGCGTTTTTTCCTGAAAATTGGCGTGAATTTTCAAGCCATACAGGAGTTGATAATAAAAACCTGCTTTCATCCTACGGTGCTTTGTTAAATAACCCCGACCCAGCCATTCATATACCCGCAGCTAGGACCTGGGCGCACTATGAAAACAGCTGTTCAACCCTGCTGCCCACGGGGGCGATGCCTGAAGGAGGCGCGTTTGACGCATATGCCGTATCCATGGCCCGTATCGAGGCCCATTATTTCACCAATTCAATGTTTCTTGCCCCCGGGCAATTATTGGCGGGCATGGATAAAATAAGCCACCTGCCGGCAACAATTATTCATGGCCGCTATGACGTAATATGCCCCATTGTTACGGCTGAAAAGCTGGCCCAAGCATGGCCTGGGGCGGTATTGGAAATTATCTCAAACGCCGGACATTCGGCCATGGAACCGGGTATCAGGTGTGCACTTACTAGGGCTGCGGACCGATTTCAGGCGGCTAGCGGTTAATTTGCTAAAGCCTTTGAATTTCTGCTTTTTTTCCCTAAAATGCCGAAACTGTGATTTCAGCATGGGGCAATATTGCCAAAGGTTATAGAGGGATTATATATAGATGCGCGTAACCAAAAAATCTTTAGCTGGCCTTAATATGGCCTTGGCCACGGCCCTATTTGCAGCCGCATACATATCCCCTGCCCCGGCATTGGCCGATGATCCTGCGTTCCTTTCCATTGGTGGTGGTGCCTACGATTGGAACCGTAAAAAAGACGAAGGCACGGAATTTCGCATTGAATACCGTCATGATGAAAAATTCTTGGGCGCGCTTAAACCATTTATCGCCGCCGCCGCAACCACCACCGACAGCTATTTTGTCGGCGCAGGCGTATTGATGGATATTTATCTTGGCAAGCGTATTGTTGTGACACCTAGCTTTGCCCCACATTTTTACAGCGGTGGTAACAAAAAACTAGACCTTGATCATGCCGTTGAATTTCGCTCACAGCTTGAATTGGCATACCGCATGGATGACCGCTCGCGCATAGGAATTGCGGTTTCACATTATTCAAACGCAAGCCTTGGCGACACAAACCCCGGCACAGAATCAGCAATAATTTATTATTCCATGCCCCTAGCCCAAGTGTTTGGCAATTAAAGCCGATAATCAGAAAATAGCTTTATGCGCCCGTAGCTCAGTAGGATAGAGCACCAGATTCCTAATCTGGGGGTCAGAGGTTCGAATCCTCTCGGGCGCACCATTAATTATTTAAGTACATTTTAAAAACAAAAAAGGCCACAAGATTTCTCCTGCGACCCTTTTTGTTTTCTTATTAAATGCGTGCCAGCTAGATAGCTTTGCTAAATAACCTTGCGCATTTCAACTATAAATTTATCCATTTCGGTACTGAGCATTTCGCCCTGCTGTGAAAGCTCACCAGCGGCTGTTAGAACTTCGGAAGCGGCGTTGCCGGTTTCACTCGCGGCCTCGGTAACCTGCGTGATGTTGCTGGTTACTTCGGTGGTACCGCTTGCGGCCTGTTCAACGTTGCGAGCAATTTCCTGGGTTGCTGCACCTTGTTCTTCCACAGCCGCCGCAATGGTTGAGGCAATTTCGTTCATCTTATTAATGGTTCCACCAATAGATTCAATTGCAACAACCGCTTCTTGGGTTGCACCCTGAATACCATCAATTTGTGCGGAAATTTCTTCCGTCGCCTTGGCGGTCTGCGTTGCAAGGTTTTTCACTTCACTGGCAACAACCGCAAAACCTTTGCCGGCATCACCGGCCCGGGCCGCTTCAATAGTAGCGTTAAGTGCAAGTAAGTTGGTTTGATCGGCAATATCGGTAATAAGAGCAACAACCTCGCCAATTTTATTGGCGGCATTGGCAAGGCCTTTGACCTTTTCATTGGCGCCTTCAACCTCGGCCACCGCAGCACCCGCAATCTGGGTAGACTGCGCAACTTGGCGGCTGATTTCAGAAATAGAGCTGGAAAGCTCTTCCGCCGCACTGGCCACCGTTTGCACGTTGGTTGATGCTTCTTCGGCAGCGGCTGCCACAATTGTAGATTGCTGCTGAGTAGATTGCGCTGTGCTTTCCATAGATTTGGCGGTGGATTGCATTTCGGTTGCGGCCGAGGAAACGCTCTGCACAACCGTTTTCATGTTCTTTTCAAAGTTATTGGCAACACCATTAAAGTTATTTGTTTTTGCTGCAATGGCATCAGCCGCCTTGTTAAAGATAATAGCGGCATTAAGGAACGTTCCTTGCATACCAGCTGGAAGAATTTTACGGAAATATTTGTTTTCGGTAACATATTCTTGGCACGCAATTGTTTCGCGAACATAGGCATCGGATATATCGACCACTGCGTTGACCGCGTTTTGCATTTCGCCAAGGTCGCCACCTTCGGTGATGTTTAGGATGCGAACCTCAAAATCACCTTTGGCGGCGGCGGCGCATGCCTCAACGGTGCGACGAAGTTCTTTGTTGGCTTTATTTATAAGTATAAAGCTGGCAACCGCGGCAAGAATAATAAGGCCGATGGCGATTTCTTCAATTACCGCGTCCACGCCCATAAAGGCACCAATTTCTGCAATGATTGCAAAAATAGCCGAAGCGACAATGGCAATTTTAGTCTTGGAGAGAGAAGATAAATTCATCGTATTCGACCCCTTTGTCTTTAAGTATGCCCACGAGCGTGTTGAATGATTCGTTCATGCCTTCTTTGCTGTTGGCGTGGCTGTTTTCAATATCGAGCAGCTGTTTATAAAGCGGCTGGATGACTTCATCTATTACCGAACGCTTGGGAACCCGACGGTTTGAATGAAAGCCAACCACATGTCCGCTATCATCAAAAGATGGGGTGGCGTGTGCCAACACCCAGTAATGGTCGCCATTTTTTGACATATTTTTTACATATGCAAAAATTTCCTTGCCTGCACCAAGAGTGTCCCACAAAAGCTTGAATACACAACGGGGCATATCCGGGTGGCGCACCATGGAATGGGGGTTGCCGAGGCATTCGGATTCGTTTCCGCCATAAAGCTTGAGGAATACTGGATTTACATATGTTAGCCGTCCGGTTGGGTCGGTTTTGCTTACGATGATTTCACTTTCATCGAAAAAGCGCTCCACCCCTGTGGGGGTTACATCTCTTGGCATTTTATTTTTTCCTCTAAATAAAACTTGTTAAATTTAGTTTCCAAATTGACTTAAATATTTTATTGGCGCCCCCCCAGAAACCATAGATTGATTTAATGGGCGCAATATTCAAGTATTAACGCAAAGGCACTATTTCAAGGTGTTAGAAGACATTAATAGAGCCTTGAAGACATTAATATAGCCTTGCTTAAGGAAGTCTAAAATAAGTCTAAAGTGCAAAGACCTCTAAATCACGATTATGTGATGGGCTTGCATTATAATAAATTGTTTAATTTTAAATAGTTAGCCAAAGAATTAGCTGTGAATTAGCTGTGAATCAGCTACGCAACACACCGCCGGTGGCTTTTTCCACAGCAGCCACAATTTTTTTACCGATGGCATCGATTTCTTCGTCGGTTAGGGTTTTTTCCACCGGCTGCAGTGCTATCTCAACCGCCAACGATTTTTTGCCCTCACCCACCGATTTGCCTTCAAAAAGATCAAAAACCCGAGCGCTGGATATTAGCTTTTTATCGGCACCCGCCGCAGCCCGCCTGACATCGGCGGCCGGGGTGGAGGAATCTACCACAAAGGCAAAATCGCGCTCAACCGGTTGCAGGGCAGACAGCCTGAGCATGGTTCGTTGCTGGCTTTTCTTATGCTTGGGCTTTGGCAACGCACTTAAATAAACCTCAAAGCCTGCAATCGGGCCTTTTATGTCCATTTTTTTCAAAATTGCCGGATGTATTTCGCCAAAATGCGCCAACACGTTTTGCGGGCCAAGCTGGATGGAACCAGAGCGCCCGGGGTGATACCAGCTTGGCGCACTATTGGTTATTTGTGCTTTACCAACATCAATTCCAAAGGCTGCAATAGCCGCCATGGCATCAGACTTGGCATCAAAGGCATCTACCTTGCGTGTGGGCTCGGCCCAATTACGCGGTACGGCAGTGCCAGAACGGACACCACTGGCGGCAAGCTCTTGATCGTCGCTGCCATCGCCACTGAACTGGGGGCCGACTTCAAACAATTTGCCATCACCAAAACCACGGGCATCGTTGCGCCCGATGGCGGCTAACAAATTTGGTAAAATGCTGGGGCGCATAACATCTAAATCCGATGAGATGGGATTAACTAAGCGAACGCCATCAACCACGCCGCCGAATAAATCGGCATCGCCCGATGGCATGAATGAATAAGTTACGGCCTCGACCATACCGCGAGACGCAAGGGTGCGACGAATGGTTGCGCGCAACGCTTGCTCGACGGTTAGTGCAGGTTTCGGCAATGCACCATCACGCGGTAATGAAACGGCGGGAATTCGGTCATAGCCATAAACACGAATAATTTCTTCGACGATGCAAGGTTCGGCAATAATATCGGCGCGCCACGATGGAATGGCAACCGTCCATTCATCGCCATCACCGGAAACGCCAAATCCAAGCACGCTAAGGATGCGCGTCATTTCATCGCGCTCGACCTTAACCCCGATAAGTTCCTTAACCCGGTCAGGACGAAACGCTATGTCGCGTTGCCATTTAGGCTCGGCCCCGGCGGTGGTAATTTCAGAAGGTTCGCCCCCGCAAATTTCCAAAACCAGCCTAGTTGCAATTTCAATTCCCGGTGCGGCAAATGCCTGATCAACACTGCGTTCAAACCTAAATCTGGCATCGGAAATAATATTTAATTTACGCCCCGTAGCGGCTGTGCGTATGGGGTTAAAAATAGCACTTTCAATAAATACCGATGTGGTGCTTTCGGTGCAGCCACTGGCCTCGCCACCCATTACACCGCCAAGGGCCTCTGCGCCATTATCATCGGCGATAACGCATATTTCGTCATCAAGTTCATATTCCTTGCCGTCCAGTGCGAGAAATTTTTCACCATTGGTTGCTAGACGGGCGTTGATATTGCCTTTGACCTTGTCTGCATCAAACACATGCAAC
Organism: Thalassospiraceae bacterium; assembly: GCA_030638205.1. Taxonomy (GTDB): domain Bacteria; phylum Pseudomonadota; class Alphaproteobacteria; order Rhodospirillales; family Magnetovibrionaceae; genus DAOVVL01. Next base: position 155 of record DAOWFB010000087.1, on the reverse strand, counting down.
GGACGGCCAAGGTCAAACGTAACGTAATTTGTAATATCAACCAGTGCCGATATTGGGCGCAGGCCAATTGCCAACAGGCGGTCACGCATCCATTTGGGGCTTTGTTGGTTGGTAATGCCACGCACCATGCGCCCGACAAACTGTGGGCAGGCGCT
>DAOWFB010000002.1 GCA_030638205.1 Thalassospiraceae bacterium | reverse complement strand
ATCATTTTGATATCACTTTCAACCGCCATGTCGCGCAGCTCGGGAACGGATGCAACGCCCTTTTTCTTAATCAGACTCTTCATCATGCCCGATGCCATTGCATCAACACCAGGAATTGCCGAAACAATATTTGGCATGGTCATGTGCATACCCATCATTGGCATTTCCATTCCCGGATTGCCAAGGGTTGTAATCTGCAAATGATCAAGATCCTTCTTCAAAAGTTGAAGGCCATAAAAGGTGAAAAACATTGTCACATCAACATCCATGCTTGCCGCTGTGGTGGCAAGAATAAACGGAGGGTAAGCCCAATCAAGGGTTCCCTTGGTGCAGATGATAGACATTTTTTTGTTATTGCTTCCGTCGTTAGGCATGTTTTCAGTTCTCCCAATAAATAAAAACCCCGGCACGCCCACATTATGATGGATAGCGGCCATTTCCCATTTTGATTTGATTTTAGATTCTTCTTATATAAGTTCAATCTATTATTTATTTTCTGCACATGGGTAGTATTTATCGCCCACTATAATAAATGGTACAACCAATTGATAAGTCAAAATAATTACATAAATTATCCAATTAAATGTATGCAATTAGCAATTTCTAATACACATATGATCTAATATGAATTATATCAAATAACAAGAATCGGCCAAATTCAATGACTTTAGACCTTGTAGGAGATTATTCATGGAAGACGGACTCCCCGTACACGTAATTGTAGCAATTGCCGGATTCGCTGCAGGCATTATTTTTGGTGGTGTAGCTAACAAAACCAACTTCTGCACCATGGGTGCGGTATCAGATATGGTTTTCATGGGAAATTCAAATCGTTTTCGCGCATGGATGATGGCTATCGGCGTGGCCATACTGGGAACCCAGACCCTACATATTTCAGGACAGATCGATATTTCGTCCTCAATTTACCTAACGTCAAACTTTGGCTGGTTGGGCGGTATTGTTGGCGGATTGATGTTTGGTTATGGCATGACCATGGCTGGCGGTTGTGGCAACAAAACTTTGGTGAGAATTGGTGGCGGGAACCTTAAATCCATTGTTGTAGCCATTATAATGGGCATTTTCGCTTATATGACGCTGCGCGGGCTGCTAGGTCTCGCCCGTATTGAGCTTGAAAAAACAAACATAGATCTTTCCGAAACATCAAAACTTGAAACCCAAAGCATGGTCGAGATGGTTGCCCGAATGATAAATGCTGAAACCGAAAGCATACGCCTGACCGTGGCATTGGTTATTGCCGGTGCAATCTTGCTTTATGTATTTAAAAGCGCTGAATTCAGATCATCGCCCACAGACATGGCTGCTGGGCTTATCATTGGCCTTATGATTCCCGCTGGCTGGTGGATTACCGGCGTTTTAGGGCTTGATGATTTTGATCCCACTCCGCTTTTCTCGTTCACATTCGTTTCACCCACCGCCGATTCGCTACAATATTTAATGACCTTTACCGGGGCGACCATAAATTTTGGCATAGCCACCGTTGCCGGGGTTATTGTTGGGTCGTTCCTTGTGGCTATATCCAGCAAAAGCTTTCACATCGAGTCATTTTCAGACAAATCAGACATGATACGTCACATGATAGGTGCCGCCATTATGGGTATCGGCGGTATTTTAGCCCTTGGCTGTACCGTTGGCCAGGGCATTACCGGTATGTCCACCCTTTCGCTGGGATCGGTTATCGCCCTCCTTTCCATATTGTTTGGTGCGCTTTGGGGCTTAAAATCATTGGAAGAGGATTCTATTATTGGCGGACTAAAAGCTGCCTGTGGTCGCGGATAAGTAATTTTTTTACAGCAATTTCAAGACATAATAAATTATAGGTTGCATTTTAGAATTAATATACTTATTTACAAAAGTATTAGTAAACAGCTATACAAAAAGACTAGAGCTTGTTTGAGTGGGCAAGTAAAAAAATCCTCCGTCGACCAAGAGCGGACACAAGCTTCCTAAAACAGGTCTTTAATTCCGAGCCTTTAAGGCCCGTTTTTTTGTATTAATTTCCGGGGTTAATTTTCGGAGCTTTAGCTGTGTTAGTTGTGTGCTAACGCAGCTTACGGGAGGAAAAATGAAAAATAAAAAACTGTTGGCAAAACTATCGGCAGCCGCCTTTGGCGTTGCCGTGGCCGGAGCAATCAGCTTCGGTGCACAAGCTGAGGAAATGGTTTCCTTTGAAATAGTCGATGAAACCATTCCCCAGTCACTTACCGGTAAAGCTGGTGATCCAGTGGCCGGACGCAAAACCGCAATCAACCGCAAAAAAGGCAATTGCCTTGCTTGTCATGTGATGCCCATACCAGAACAGCAATTCCACGGGCTGATCGGCCCAACGCTTGACGATACTGGTGATAGGTTCACCGAAGCTGAGCTTCGCATGCGCATGGTTGACTCCAAGGTGTTTGACGAAAGCACAATGATGCCAAGTTTTTATAAAACCGGGCAGCATATGGTTCTCAAAAAATTTGTAGGTAAAACCATTCTTTCGGCGCAAGAAGTCGAAGACGTGGTCGCCTATTTGATGACCTTGAAATAAGGCAATTATAACCCATCAAAAATTAACAGAGGTTGATATGAATAAAAACATTCTCAACATGGCCGAAATGGACCGCCGGGCGCTTCTTAAAGCAGCTGGTATGGGCGCTCTGGCTTTAACTGGTGCGGGCATTGCATCAAGCGCAAATGCTACCCCGGAAGACGCGGCTGCCTATATTAACAAGATGACTGGTGGTGCAAGCGGTACAGCAAATTCTGGAAAAGTTAGCATTAAGCTTCCGGAAATTGCCGAAAACGGCGCTACGGTTCCCATTACCGTTTCCGTGGATAGCCCGATGACATCTGGCGATCACGTAAAGCATATTCACATTGTGGCCGAGGGCAATCCAAACCCGGAAGTCATTTCCTTTAACCTCACACCTTCTAACGGTAAGGCCGAGGTGGCAACCCGCATGCGTTTGGGCAAAACCCAAAACATAGTTGCCGCTGCCGTCATGAGCGATGGCACGGTTCACACCAACCTGAAGAACGTGAAAGTTACCATCGGCGGTTGCGGCGGTTAATCCCGCCCCATAGTCCGAAGACAATTTTTAAAAGGAGTGATTTAAAATGGCTGTAAAACCACCTCGTGTGAAAGTGCCTAAAAAGGCCACCAAGGGTGATTTGGTAAACATCAAAACCTTGATTTCACATAAAATGGAAACTGGTAACCGTAAGGACAAAAAGGGCGAAAAAATACCTCGCCTTATCCTCAACAAGTTTGAGGTAAAGTTCAATGGGGCTGAAGTATTCAGCGCCGATATATACACCGCCGTGTCCGCTAACCCTTACATCGCCTTTTTCCATAAGGCAGAAGCAAGCGGAACATTTAACTTCACCTGGACCGATGACAAGGGCAAGTCCGTGGCAATATCCGCTGACATGGCTGTGTCTTAAATTTGGCCCCCAAGGGAGGTATAATTTTATGAAAAAACTTATCACAACAGCAATTGCGCTGATGAGTGCCGGGTTGCTTGTTGCGGCTTGTAGCGCTGGCGATTCCAACATGTCTGCCGGTGATTCTAATATGTCTAAAAGCACTGGTGAAAACGGAATTTCCGACAACCCCGATGCGTGGTCTGGATACCAAACAGCACGCGAAGGCGTTCGTGCCATGAATGATGATGACTTCGAAAATCCGGTTATGCCTTATGTTGATTTAGCAGCAAACATTTACGATAGCCGCGACAACAAAGGCAATATTTCTTGTGCCGATTGTCATGGTGCGCCCGAAGACGAAACTGGTGGCCGTTCGGGTATTCCTATGAAAGGTGTAGGCGCTTCTTATCCGCGCTTTAATGCCGATACCGGAAAGCCTATTAACGTTGAACTTCAAATCAACAAATGTCGTGAAGAGCGCCAAGTAGAAAAAGGGTTCAAATATGAATCCGATGAAATGCTTGGTATGACGGCGCTTGTTAATTATCAGTCACGGGGAATGCCAGTGGTTTCAACCGCCGCCAACCCTGATGATGAACTGCATAGCGCATGGCAGACCGGTAAGGATTTCTATTACCAGCGTCGTGGGCAGCTCGACATGGGTTGCAACAACTGCCACGAAGATAACGCCGAGAACATTATCCGTGCCGAAACCCTGTCACAGGGCCAAAGCAACGGCTTCCCGACATATCGTTTCAAATGGCAGAAGCCGGGTTCATTGCATCGTCGTTTCCGCGGCTGCAACAAGAACATTCGTGCGGCTAACTTTAACTACGGTTCGGATGAATACCTAAATCTGGAAACCTATCTCGCATGGCGCGGGCGTGGCCTTCCGGTTGAGGCACCAGCCGTGCGTAAGTAACGCTAAGCGCAATATGGGCGGCTTCTTGTAATGAGATGCCGCCCCTTTTGTGTCTTATTTTTATAACAATAAACGGATAATAAGTCATGCTGACCCGTAGAGATTTCCTTCAGGTAACTGCCGCAACGGCAGCACTTCTTGGCCCAGGTGCCTCAATTGCGCGTGCCAGCGCCGGACAAACAATTACTCAAGAAAAATTGCTTGAATTCAATTCTGTTGGTCAGATTACACTTTTAAATTTCACGGATATTCACGCCCAACTGATGCCGCTTTATTTTCGTGAGCCATCGGTCAACATTGGGGTTGGTGAAGTAAATGGCCTGCCACCACATTTAACCGGCGAACAATTCCTCAAAAACTTTGGACTCAAAGCCGGAACACCAGAAGCATATGCATTTTCAAGTGTTGATTTCGCCGCATTGGGTTCGCAGTACGGCCGCATTGGTGGCCTCGCCCACATGGCAACATTGATTAAATCAATTCGTGCAGAGCGCCCCAGCAACACCCTGTTGATTGATTGCGGTGACACATGGCAGGGTTCATACACTTCACTGCAAACCCGGGGCGAAGACATGGTTGATGCCATGAACGCATTGGGCGTTGAGGTTATGGTTCCCCACTGGGAGTTCACCTATGGGCAGGAACGCGTGCAGGAACTAATAGAAAAATTAAACTTCCCATTTTTGGCCGGCAACGTAACAGATAATGAATGGCAAGAGCGTGTTTTTGAATCAACCACATTCTTTGAACGCGCCGGTGTAAAAATTGCCGTTGTTGGACAGGCCTTCCCCTACACCCCGGTTGCCAACCCGCGTTATATGATTCCTGATTGGTCGTTTGGCGTTAATGAAGACATGGTTAGGGAAAATATTAATGCCGCACGCGCAGCTGGTGCCGACCTTGTCGTATTCGCCAGCCATAACGGCTTTGATGTCGACCGCAAGCTGGCAAGCCGGGTTGACGGCATTGATGTTATTCTGACCGGGCACACCCATGATGCAATTCCCGGTGTTGTTGAGGTCAACAACACATTGTTGGTTGCCACTGGTTCGCATGGTAAATTCCTTGGTCGGCTTGATCTTGATATTCAAAACAAGAAAATCAAAAACTATAACTACAAACTTATACCAATATTCTCAGATGCAATTACGCCAGACCCTGAAATTGCCGCAGTGGTGGATAAAATTCGCAAACCGCATCAGGGTGTAATTTCCGAAGTTTTGGGTAAATCAGAATCTCTTTTATATCGTCGTGGAAACTTTAATGGCACCTTTGATGACCTTATCTGCGATGCCATCATGGAAGAACGTGATACCCAAATTGCGCTTTCACCGGGTTTCCGCTGGGGTTCATCCATACTGCCGGGGCAAGACATTACGGTCGATGACGTTTACAACCAAACGTCCATTACCTACCCCAATGCTTATCGCAACGAAATGACCGGCGAAAACCTTAAGCTTATTCTCGAAGATGTCGCCGATAACCTATTTAACGTTGATCCATACTATCAACAAGGTGGTGACATGGTTCGAGTTGGCGGCATGGGTTATCGCATCGATATAAACCAAAAAATGGGCAACCGCATTTCCGATATGACGCTTCTTTCCGACAACAAACCAATCGATGCATCAAAATCATATACGGTTGGTGGCTGGGCGTCGGTAAACGAAGGAACAGAAGGCCCGGCAATTTATGATTTGGTTTCTGATTATATCCGCAAGAAAAAAACGGTTAATGTTCAGCCCAATGCTCATATAAAAGTTATTGGTGCTTAAAGGGGATATCTAGTCGATGGATCCGTTTAACATTACGTATTTTGGGTCGTTCATTGCCGGACTGTTGAGCTTTGCCTCACCTTGTGTGTTGCCGTTGATACCAGCATATCTTTGTTTTTTAGGTGGCGCATCGCTAGATGAGCTCACCGCAGAAGGTGGCGTTGACCGTGCGGTGCAACGTCGGGTCTTTCATTCGTCCATAGCGTTTGTTATTGGGTTTT
>DAOWFB010000037.1 GCA_030638205.1 Thalassospiraceae bacterium | reverse complement strand
ATTCATCCTCTTTTGTGGTTATGTTGGCGGGGCCAATGGTGGCATCTGACAGGCTGGCGGGTAAAATTGGCAGATATTTAACCGCTAGCATCATAATTAATAATGCCGTCGCAATACCGCCCAGCCCTAATACTATTTCCGGCAGGCTAGGTGTGTAGCTGTGAACCGAACCATCAAAAAATGTTGAGGTAACCTCAAAGCCCGGGAACATTTCCAGCGGATAAACCTGTCCACCGATAATTATTATGTAAACCTGCACTATACCACCAAGTATAACCAGCATCGATGCCGCGTTTATGCCTTGGCAGGAACGGTTGGTGGCGGGATGGAATAAAAGAAACATTGGTATCAAGGCACCTAGAATAATTTGCCCCAACCAAAATGCTACGGTGAATATGCCGCCATCTAACAAGATGAACCGCTCAACCCCAATGTGTTCGGCCGCATAAAGGTTGGTTAGGTGCTGTGCCACCGTGAAATAAAGCGCCGCCGCAATGAATATTCCCAGCAGATTACGCATTTTAAATAGTAACTTATCGCCAAGCGGACGGTTGGTGGCGCGGTAGCTCGAGGTTACAAATAAAATCTTGATGGCAAGACCAAATGCAAATGACATTGCAATGAACATGGGTGCCATTATGGCCGCATCATAACCGGGTCGCGCCATAAGGAAGCCAAAGATAGACCCGGTACCTGTGGTAAGGGCTAAACGCCAAATAAATGCGAACGTACCGACAATTTTTGAATATTGATTAAAGCGTCGCTCCATCATCATCCATAGGTAAACAATGACAACAACAAAAAACCCGGAATAAAGATAAATGTTCCACGCAAAAATAGATTTAAAGTTTTGCTTTAGCATGGCCACGTCAATGCGATCAGGTCGGCCAAGGTCAAGAACCAGCACCATCAACCCACCAGCCAGCAAAGCCAGCGCCATTATGGCACTAAGGCGGCCAAGGGGTTTGTATATATTTTTTCCAAACACCGAAGACATAGACGCAACGTTAAGCGCACCAGAAGCAGCAACAATAAGAAAAACCGCAAATACATGGGGAATGCCCCAAACTATTTGGTTGCTCATGCCGGTTACTACATGGCCTTGGGTTTCCATATAAAATGCAGCGCCAACACCAGCGGCGGCAAAAACACCAAGCCATCCTATTAATGAGATATATTTAACACCGTTTCCGGCTACTTCCTGATATGTGTTTTTATCAATGCCAGCCATTTTTATATTCCCTTGTAATGTAGGCCCGGTTCAACGCCCAGGTCTTCGCGGATACGCCGCGTTACGTGCGCCGAAACTGCGCGGGAAATTTCACTGTTGGAGTCATTAAGATCACCAAAAATAATTGCTTTGGAACCTTTTTTATTCAGCGCATCAACACAAGCAGGCAGAAGCCCGACATCAACCCGGTGTACACACATGGTGCAACTTTCAACCGTTCCCATGCCGCGCGGCATGTGCGGTTTTTGGTTGTGAACGGGTTCATGCACAAACGAGCGCGCTGAATAGGGGCACGCCATCATGCAGTAACGACAGCCAATGCAAATGTGCTTATCCACCAAAACTATGCCATCGGCGCGTTTCATTGATGCACCGGTTGGGCAAACGTCAACACATGGTGGATTGGCGCAATGTTGGCACATAACAGGCAGCGTGGCCTCGGCACCAGTTGATTTATTTTTTATGGAAACTTTGCGTATCCACTGTGGGTCGGTTGCGGGGTTATTTCCGCCGCCCCATCCTTGTTCATTTTTGCATGCGCTAATCGCCGTATCCCAATCGGACGGGTCTGCATTGGTATCTATGAGCATGCCCCAGCGCTGGGCTGAACTGGCTGGCTGGCCCTTGGGCCGCGCGCTCGCGCCTGCACCATAAAGGATAACGCCCGTTGCCACCGCAACTGCACCACCAGCGGCCAGCAAGCGGCGACGTTCGTTATCGATTGTTTCTTTTGCAGGCGCGTTGTCTTTAGCGTTGCTCATTTATCCCCCTCCGTTTTGAGGTGGTTGTCCAGCATCCATACCAGCATGGTATTTTTTTCATCATCGCTTTTTCCGTGATCAATGGGGAGCGACGAAGATTTTTTTGGCTTATCGTTGGCGGCACCTGTATGGCATTCAAAGCAGTCTATCTTTACCGCAGCAAATTTGTGGCATTCAGCGCAAAACGGTTTGACGGTACGAATTTTACCACCCGCAACATCGGGTGATTTGGTTGCATGGCAATCTATGCATTCATTTAAACCATATTTATTGCCGCGAATTCCTTCGAGCAATGTTTCATCGCGCTGATGTTTAAGAAAGGTCATGTGTTCGCGGCGCATAACATCCGCCGGTTCAACGCACTGTTCGCCTTTAAACGCCTTGGCCGGATTTGGGCCCAAGGCGTTTCTACCCTCGGCCGCACCCGCATTACCAGATACAAACCCCAAGGCCAAAGCCAACATTGTTATGCTTAAAATGCTACGTAGCATCCGCATTGGTAATAAACCCCTCACAAATATTATTACTCACGCACTATTATTCACGCTCTATTATTCACCCAGTCTTATTCACCCAGTCTTATTCACCAAGGCCCATCTGGATATAACCGGTTGGGCAGACATCGCTGCAAATATGGCAGCCAATGCACTTAGCATAATCCGTATCCACATAACGCCCCAGTGCCGTTTTATCCTTTTTAACGCGGAAAACCGCATCCTGTGGGCAATAGATAACGCAGTTATCGCATTCAAAGCACATGCCGCAGCTCATGCAACGTTCACCTTCGTGCTTGGCCTGTTCTTCGGTTAGGCCCTGAAGGCGACTATCAAAGTTACCAACAACCTCATCAGGTGAAATGTGTTTTTCAATACGTTCGCCACGTTCGTCATACTGGAAATGGCCCAAAAACAGGTCATCATGTGGAATAATTTGATTTGTCGAACGGTCTTCATAGTTATGAACGGCAAAGCTTTCTGCATCTGTTCCGCGAACCGGTGCAGCTTCATATTTTGCTGGCTCTAAATCACGTTGATGCAATTCACCCAATAGGTTGAAATGATGAACATCAACTTTGGGACGGCGTTCATCGGGATGGCCTGCCAACATATGGTCGATGCTTTCAGCTGCAATTGAACCGTGGCCAATGGCAGTGGTCAAAAGGTGCGGACGGATAATATCACCACCGGCAAAATGCTTTTCATTGCCTTCGCCTTTTACCTGATAAACCGGATTAATGGCTACAAAGCCATTACCGCTATCGATTTTTTCAAGACCGCCAGCCAAATCACCCATTTGACCAATGGCTGAAACAATAAGGTCGGCTTCTATTTCAAATTCTGTGCCTTCGGTTGGGATCGGCTTCATACCATCCAGTGTGCATTCGCACATTTTAAGGCCACGGGCACGACCATTTTCGTCTTTCAATACTTCCAAAGGCATAACACCACCTTTGATGTCAACACCTTCGTGCAGCGCGTCATCGCGTTCACGTTCGGTGGCAATCATTTTGTCTACTGGGAACAACGAAGTCAGGGTTGACTGCACGCCTTCACGTTGTAGCGCGGTACCAACATCATGTGCCGTATGGCCCAGCAGAACTTCTT
>DAOWFB010000028.1 GCA_030638205.1 Thalassospiraceae bacterium | reverse complement strand
GATCCGCTTTATATTTTATATACATCGGGCACCACTGGCGTGCCAAAGGGCATTGTTCGCGATAACGGCGGGCATATGGTCGCATTAAAATGGACAATGAAGGCAATTTACGATGTTGGCCCGGGTGATGTTTTTTGGTCGGCATCGGATGTTGGCTGGGTTGTTGGGCATAGCTATATAGTTTATGGGCCGCTATTGGCCGGTTGCACCACGGTAATGTTTGAAGGAAAGCCCGTGGGTACACCCGATGCGGGTGCTTTCTGGCGGGTAATTTCAGAATATAATGTGAAAGTGCTATTTACCGCCCCCACCGCCTTTCGCGCCATTAAACGCGATGACCCCGATGCAAAGCTAATGAAAGAGTATGACCTTAGTAATTTTAAGGCGCTTTTTCTGGCGGGCGAGCGAACCGATCCCGATACGTTGGAATGGGCTGAAAAAAATCTTGGCACGCCGGTAATTGATCATTGGTGGCAAACTGAAACTGGCTGGGCCATAGCCGCCAATTGCATGGGCCTGCATGCATTTCCGGTCAAGGCCGGCTCACCGACCAAGGCTGCACCCGGTTGGGATGTGCAGGTTTTGGGCGAAGATAAAAAACCGGTAAAGGCGGGCGATATAGGCGCCATTTGTTGCAAGCTACCGCTACCGCCGGGAAGTCTGCCGACGCTGTGGAATGCCGATGGGCGTTACCGTGAGGCGTACTTGGAAGATTACCCCGGTTTTTATAAAACCGGCGATGCAGGCTATATGGACGAAGATGATTATATTTATGTGATGACCAGAACAGATGACATAATAAATGTCGCCGGGCACAGGCTTTCCACCGGACAAATGGAAGAAGTTTTATCGGCCCACGCCGATGTTGCCGAATGTGCAGTTATTGGTGTTGCCGATGATTTAAAGGGGCAGTTACCGCTTGGCTTTGTGGTGCTTAAATCCGGGGTTGCTCGTGACCACGATGAAATAATAAAAGAAGTGGTGGCAATGGTTCGCAAACAAATTGGCCCGGTTGCGGCATTTAAAACCGCAACGGTGGTGGGGCGTTTGCCAAAAACAAGGTCGGGAAAAATACTGCGCGGAACCATGCAAAAAATTGCCGACAATCAGCAATACAAAGCACCCGCAACCATAGATGACCCAGATATATTGCCGGAAATAAAAGCGGCATTGGAAAGCGTTGGTTACGCTGGCGCCAGAGAATAATCAGAGAATAATCAGAGGATGAAAAGAAATTAAAAAATTCGCCGCTACTTTTTATGGTAACGCCAGAAATTAAATAATCCGCTTATTATTTATTTTTTATCATCGCTGGATTGCCCAAACACCGATGCAATATCCGGTTCCGGCTCGTCGGTATTTTCAACCGGTTTTGCCTCACCAAATACAGACTCTGCAGTTGGTGCAGGTGTATATGCAGGCTCCTCCACAACTTCTGGAATAATTTCTGGTGCAGGCGCAGGCGCTGGTATGGTTTTGCCTAACCTTTTTGCCTCTTTTTCTTCGGCCAGACGGATACGCTCTGCTTTGCGGCGTGCCAGTTCAACCATTTTTACCAATTCTGATTCACTGCAAAGGCCAAGACCTACTGGGCTTTGTGGTTTTATGGTTGAAATATTCCAGTGGGTACGTTCCCTGATGGATTTGATGGTGGTTTTGGTTGTACCGATTAGGCGCGCAATTTGCGCATCAATCATTTCTGGATGATGCTTGATAAGCCACGCAATTGCATCGGGGCGGTCTTGGCGTTTTGATACCGGGGTGTAACGCGCACCTTTGCCACGAGCCTTGGGCTGAGGCAATGTTGCTTTGAGCATTTTAAGTTTTGCCCGCGCATTGGCTTGGCATCTGTCCAGCTCTTCTTGCGAAATGAAACCGCCCTTAACTGGGTCGGCACCATGCATTCCAACTGCGACGTCACCGTCGGCTATCGCTTGAATCTCAAGCGGATGAAGCGAGCAGTATTCTGCAATTTGCTCGAACGTTAGCGTTGTGTTTTCAACTAGCCACACGGCTGTTGCTTTTGGCATCAATGGCTGCGCCATAAATATTATTCCTTAAATTACTGAAAATTACTGAGGTAAATCATTGAGGTTAGCGGATTTATCAGGATTTCCGCGACCAATAAGCAATGTTTTTATTCCAATTTTAAGGGCGGGTAAACCGCATAAGGCATCTTGAGAGAGATTTTTTTATGTTTCTAGCACTATTTTTCCAATATGGAGGCTGGATTCCATCAAAGCATGGGCTTTTGCCGCCATTTTGAGGGGGAACGTCGTATGGATAACCGGGGCAATCGAGCCCGATTCCAATAGTGGCCATACGGTTTTTTCAAGATTTTGGGCAATATCGCCCTTAAATTCAGGGCTTCTCGCCCTGAGAGTAGACCCGGTCAGGCTCAGACGTTTTAACATTACCGTCATAAGGTCTATTTCGACCTTGGAGCCATTTAGGAAAGCGATGTTTACTAGCCGCCCATCGGGGGCCAGTGATTTAATATTTTTTTGAACATAATCGCCACCGACCATATCCAATATTACATCAACTCCTGATGTTCCGTTTTTTGTTTTGCCAAATTCACGGGCTGCTTCTGCGAAATCTTCTTCTTTGTAATTAATTGCACGTTCGGCACCAAGCTCCACACAGGCGTTGCATTTTTCATCTGATCCGGCGGTGGTAATGACATGCACGCCAAGCCTAGATGCAATTTGTATGGCGGCGGTTCCAATGCCGCTGGAACCACCATGAATTAAAAGCGTTTCGCCGGGTTTTAATGATGCCCGGTCAAAAAGATTGCTCCACACGGTAAAAAATGTTTCCGGTAATGCTGCGGCCTCGACCATCGACAGGCCCTTGGGTATGGGCAGGCATTGCAGGGCCGGGACGCTTGCGTATTCAGCATAACCGCCACCGTTTAAAAGTGCGGTTACCTTGTCGCCGATGTTTAAATTTGTAACGCCCTCGCCAATTGCCTCAATGGTTCCGGCGGCCTCTAGGCCCAAAATATCACTGGCACCACTAGGCGGCGGATAAAGACCTTTGCGTTGCAATATGTCGGGGCGGTTTATTCCGGCGGCGGCAATTTTTATAAGGACGCAGCCCTTGCCGGGTGTTGGTACCGGGCGTTCAGTCGCCATTAAATCAGAGGCATCCGGGCCCTTGGTTTCTATTGCGGTCATGGTGGTGGGTATTAATTTGCTCATTCTTTGGGTTTAAACTGAGCCGGGCTTTGTTACAATAGGGTCTAGCAAATAGGATAAGAAAAGCAGGAATTGTCGCCATGGATGACGAAGATCTTAAATTGCAGCATATCAAGAAAAATAATGTAAATCTGGATGAAATGTCCATCGAGGCTATTGGCGAGCATATTGCCCAGCTGGAAGCCGAAATAGAGCGGGCAAGGGCGGCCATAAAGCTCAAGGAAGGCGCTAGAGACGGCGCAAATTCCCTGTTTAAGACCTAAATACAACTGATGGGCCTAAGGGCCTCTTTAATGTTCTATTAATGGTGGAGTATTAGGCTAACTGTGTCGGACGGCGTTCATATTGGCCTCCGACGCCTCCCTGTTAGACTTGCGCCACCCCTTTTGGGGTGGCGTCTTTTTTTGATAATTAACCCCTTTGTTTCCTTGACCGCGCTCCGGCGCGTGGTAAAGTCCTTCGGTCTTAACGACAATAATAATGTGCGAGTTTAACAGGGCTCAAAGCAATAAAAAAAGAAACAAAAAAATAAGTAAAAAACAGTGTTTTTGAGGGGTCGCTTTTTTTAAGCGGCCCTTTACTGTTTTAGCGCCACTATTTTACTGCTGTCCCTGATTTTCTGGTGGCTGTTGCTCAACTTGCTCAGGGGCAGAGGCAGGGACTTCTGCTGGCGGTGCAATGTCTGCCTGAGCCGCTAAAGCTGCATTATCGGCATCTGCCTGTGCCGTCATTGCGGCAATATCTGCTTTGTCATCCCATACGTGTTCATAAAGGTAGGCTGGGCCATCAATACCCTTCATTAGGTATGGCCCGCGTTTAACAAACTGCATTGTTCCACCTTTGAGCATTCCATAAACCGTATCAGATACTAGGTTCATGCCCTCGCCACCTTTATCTACAATGCGCGCCGCCATTTGTACGGTAACGCCATATAGATCATTTTCTTCAACCACCACAGAGCCCATGGCGGTACCAATTTTTACCTTTAATGGAATATCTGGGGCATTTTGATTGTGCAGCTGGATAAGGCGTTGCATATGGGCGGTGGAATTTACGCTATCGGTTACATCTTCAAACGACGCCATTATTCCATCGCCGGTATGCTTGATTTCTTTGCCGTGGAACTTGATAAGGGCCTCGCGAACCACCTTGTTGTGGGCACGAACAATTTCCTGCGCTCCTAGGTTGCCTTTTTCGTGGGTCATGGCGGTGGAGCCAACAATATCAGTAAACATTACGACAATTTGTTTTTCCGGGTTTTCTGGTTCCGCAGGTTTGTTCCATTCATCAAGGGTTTCATCCATACGTACGGCGGCATCACCTTCACCGGCAAGGTATCCAGACATATCGCGCCTGCCAGATTGGAACATCTGCATATAGCGCTTATCCGAAAGCAAGTATTCTTCGTAGCGTTTGGCGAATGAATCGGCATTATTTTCAGCCATGCCCATTACTTTTAGGCTATCGGATAATATTTTTTCTGTTTCTGCTGCATCAAGGCCACGCTCAGAACCTATTGCTTCGGATGCGCCAGCCAAATACAGGTTGACCCCAAAACGGTTGTAATTATCCATTTTTTTACGTTCTGCCGGAAGCTTGCGAATTGATTCGCCAAAGAAAGACATCATCACGACTTTTTGTTTTTCAGCATTATCCGACATTACTTCTTCGGGCACAGTTTCTTCTGGGGCCCTATCTTCCTCTTCTTTTTTCTTTATGGCATCTTCGGTCTCTTTTTTAAGTGCGTCTTCATTTTCGCCATTTTCGCTGGCGGATTCTTCTTCTTGTTTTTTGAGTTCGGCGGCCTCTTCTTTGCGCGCCTCTTCTTGCTTCTTGCGCTCTTCTTCGCGCTTCTTTCTTTCTTCGCGTGCGCTTAACACTTCTTTTGTTTGTTTTTCTTGTTTTTCTTGTTTTTGTTTTTTTGCTGCAGGTTTACGCGACCTATTGGGCATATTTGGTATGTTGGGCACGTTTAGTTCATCACGGGCCATAAATACCCGGAACGAACTTCCGACCGTAAAAACAAAAAACAAAATAAACATGCCAAATAAAACGTTGGCACGCATTTTACCGTAAAGCGCAATTCCCAATACTTTTTTGTAGGGCATCAATTCGGAAGCAATGCCGGTTACAACGGCTGCCAGAGCAAGACCAAACAGTATAACCAATAACAGCTTGGTAATAACCCCAAAACCAGATGATTTCTTGCGTGATCTTTTGCTTCCGCCGCTGTGATCAAAGCTAGAGGCACGCCCGCCACCACGCGACCCGCCACCACGCGACCCACCACCACGTGGCCCGCCACCGCTGGCAAGACGGGCAAAGCGATCAGCATCAGAAGTCTGTGAGATCGCATTGGGGCTATTGTATTTGTATACTATGTGTTCGCTATGTAGATGCGTTTCGGTATCAAACGCATCGCGGACAACTTTTATATCGCCAACGCCCGGCATTGATTCAAGTGCCCTGGCCTCGTCGATTGCGTCATCGCGCTCGTTTTCAGAAAATTGCGCGTGAATACGCCAGTTGCCGCTTTGCAGCACCTGCACCTCAAAGGATATTTGAGTGTTATCTTTGCCCATTTTAAGTTCTGGCTTCCCTCAAAACCAAAAATTTCCTCTTCATTCATCCATACTAATTTTATTGTACAAAGTAACCGTTTTTCACGAAATGGCTAACAAGGACTACTAAAAATAGCAGAATAAGGCAAAATATAGTATTTTTGCTCAAAAAAAGGCACCACCCAATAAGGTGGCGCCCTTTTTGGAAGCCCGAAGAGAAGAATAGGGGTAAAACCTATTCGTCTTTAAGGCCGAATCCCTTGAAGCGCTTGTTAAACTTGGCAAGCTGGCCGCCACTGTCCATAAGACGGTGGACGCCTGTCCATGCCGGATGAGATTTTGGGTCAATATCAAGCTTAAGGGTATCACCCTCTGCGCCCCATGTGGATCGGGTCTTGTAGCTTGTTCCATCGGTCATTTCGACCGTAATTTCGTGGTAATCAGGGTGGATATCGTTCTTCATAGCTCTTAAGGCTCCAGTGTTTAAAGCGCGCCTTATATACCCGCCATGTTCTTTAAGTGCAAGCCCTCTTAAGGCCCCTCATAGCTATCATGTCAGCCCGGGGCCAACCGGGGCCAACCCAAGGGCTTGCCTATTAGCCTTCACCCCTGATATAGCCCTGATCCGGTGCCTATATATTATATGGGCTTAGGAATAAGGAAGCCAAATAAATGGAAAACTTTGAAATTATGGTGGAAAAGACCATTGAGAGCCTGTTTGAAGCCATAATGCGTGAAATTGGCGATATGGCTGAGGTTGATCTGGAGGGCGGTATATTAAACGTCGAGCTGGATGATGGGCGCGTTTTCATAATAAACAAGCATTCTCCCAATCGTCAGATATGGCTGTCTTCGCCGTTGAGCGGGGCACACCATTTTTCGTTTAATGAAGGCGCTGGCGATGAGGGCGCAGGGGCATGGGTATCCACCCGTGATGCAGGGCAACTGCTAGGCCTGCTCGAGGATGAATTTGCAATAATTAAAGGTGGGCCAGTAAATCTTGTCTGATATTGGGGCCAATATAGAAATTTATATCGATGCCGATGCTTGCCCGGTAAAGGACGAGACCATACGCGTAGCAACCAGGCATAATTTAAAAACTTATATGGTGAATGATGGCGGAATTCGCCCCAGTCAAAACCCATTGGTTGAATTGGTAATAGTAACCCAAGGCGCAGATGCGGCCGATGACTGGATAGCCGATAATATTAAAAAATCAGATATTTGTGTAACCAGCGATATCCCATTAGCCGCCAGATGTCTTGAGGTGGGGGCATTTGCAATCAAGCCCAATGGCGAACAGTTTAGCGAGGATGGTATTGGAATGGCCTTGGCTAATCGTGAATTGATGCAGGGTTTGCGTGAAAGCGGTGAAATAACCGGCGGGCCAAGACCATTT
>DAOWFB010000013.1 GCA_030638205.1 Thalassospiraceae bacterium | reverse complement strand
GTAACGTCTGTTGGTTTGCTTTTTTTGCTCATCTTCCGGTTTTCCCGCCAAATTTTAATGGTTTAAATGGTTTAATTAAATTTATTCTTTAACGGTTATGTTTCCACCAGCAACACTGGCGAAACGGGCACGACCTTTTAATTGGTGAAATAATTTTTCATCTGTTCCGGTAAACCACGCTTGTGCGCCAATGTCGGCCACTTCATCAAACAGTGCGCCCAAATGATGCTCATCCAAATGGGCGCATACTTCGTCCAACAGCAATACTGGGATTTTACCTTCATCAAGCGAGCCCAGTCGGGCCGCACCCAGCACAAGTCCGGTTAGTAATATTTTTTGCTCACCGGTTGAACACATGGCAGCCAGCTGACCCTTGGGCAAATGAGTTACCAACAAATCACTTTGATGCGATAGCTTGCCATCGCTGGCGTTGCCGGTTGTGCCTTTTTGTCCGTCAAGGGTACGTGATGCACGAAGGACATCTTTGATATGATCTTCTGCCTGAAGCGCCGGGCCTTTTTCGAGCAAGCCTTCAACCATGCCATCAATAACTAAGCGCGCCGAAGGAAATGGCCCGCTATGGCGTTCACATAAATCACCCAGACGTTTAGCCACATCCATCCGTGCCGCCGCCACGGCCACACCCTTGGCCGCCATTGTTTCTTCCAGTGCCGAAAGCCATGCATCGTCCATTTTGCCATCTTTAAGCAAGCGTGAACGTTCGCGCATGGCATGCATGTACCCCGATGTTCTGCCCGCGTGCGCCGGATCCACGGCAAAAACCATGCGGTCAAGAAAACGTCTGCGGCCATCACTACCGCCTTGAAACAACCTGTCCATTTGTGGGGTTAGCCAATGACAGGAAAAATGTTCGGCCAATTCAGACTGGGCGCGAACTGCCTGACCATCAACATGAACCGCGCGTTTTTCCCTACTACCTTGGCCGCCCTGAGATGTGGTTTTTTCTATCCCGGTGCCGATGGATGGCGCGGATGATCCTGCAAGGTTTGCCGCCACCGCCCAACGAACAAATGTTTCATCTTTTTGTTTTTTTACATCAATGTTGGCAACATCTGAAAGTTTTGCCCGACGTAAACCGCTGCCCGGAATTAAAAAAGAAATTGCTTCGAGAAAATTTGTTTTGCCCGCACCGTTGTCGCCGGTAAGCACCACGCTCATACCATCGGTTTCCATTCTGGCGTGTGTATAGTTGCGAAAATTGCTAAGCGTCAGGCGTGTAACTGCCAAGCGTCCATGGCTTGCGTGGCCTTTGCGTACGGGGCCAGACAAAACATTTGAAACAGCTGCAAGACCCTGTGTCATATCAGATTAAACCCGCCCATTAAACTCGCATAGGCATAAGAACATAAAGTGCGCTGTTGTCGCCTTCTTCACGAATGATGGTAGGCGAAGCCGCATCGGACATGGTTAGCGTCATGTTGTCGCCTTCTATTTGGCGGGTAATTTCCAGCAGATAAGCAGAATTAAACCCAATTTCCAGCTTGTCGCCACCGTATCCGGTTTCTAGCTCATCCGTGGCCGAGCCGCTTTCTGGGCTAGATGCCGAAAGCACCAATGATTTACCTTCAAGCGTCATTTTTACAGCCCGGGATTTTTCAGTAGAAATTGCAGAAACCCGATCAACCGAATCTGAGAATTGCTTGCGGTCAACAACCAGAACCTTGTCGTTGCCTTCGGGGATTACGCGTTCGTAATCGGGGAAGGTTCCATCAATAAGTTTTGAGGTAAGAACAACACCATCAAACGAAAACTGTATTTTTGAATCCGAAAGTGAAATAAGGATCTCGCCTTCGGTTTCCTCGATTAATTTGTGAAGCTCGCCCACTGTTTTACGTGGAACAATTACACTGGGCATGCCTTTGGCGCCATCGGGCAAAACAATATCGCTTGATGCCAAACGGTGGCCATCGGTTGCAACTGCACGTAAAACCGGGCCTTCGCCTTTTGCTTCGTGCAGATAAATGCCGTTTAGATAATAACGGGTTTCCTCGGTGGAAATTGCAAAGCGGGTGCGCTCGATAAGTTCTTTTAGCTGCACCGCAGAAACGCTAAAGCTGGTTGGCATATCGCCACCTGCCATAACCGGAAATTCATTTGGCGAAAGCGAAGAAAGCGTAAAGCGCGAACGCCCGGAACGCAGGGTAAGCTTGCCATCGCCGCTGGATGCATCAATTTCAACTTCTGAGCCATCGGGTAATTTACGAACAATTTCATAAAGGGTGTGCGCCGGTGCGGTGGTTTCGCCTGGCTGAGACACCACCGCATCGGCATCATCGATAATATCGAGATCCATATCGGTAGCATTGAGGCTTATCTTGCCGTCCTTGGCCGAGATTTTAACGTTGGAAAGAATGGGAATTGTATTACGCCGCTCAACAACATTTTGCACATGCCCCAATAATTTAAGTAATGCCGCCCGTTCGATGGTTAATTTCATTTTATATCCACTTATCTCAATTTGTTATTTTAGTATCTTTTTAGTGTCAACCGACCTATCAGGCGGTTAAAGCCCGGGTACGAATGACCTTAAAATCCTGCTGCTTAAGTCCTTGAAATAGGCCTGACGTAAGACGCCCGTAAACGGTCCAAAATAGCCAAAGAACTGAACCCGTTAAGGTACTGGCATTATAGCAAAAGAAGCGTCAATCAGAAGCCTTTTCTGGGCATTATGGAGGCTAAAAAACACCCGTTTTCACCCAATTTTTTTATATGGCAGGACAAGCTGGTGAGATCATCTAAAAACCCCCCAAACAATGTCCGACGCATTCGGTTCCTTAGGACACGGAACTGCGGAAAGCCTTGGTGGACGGTAGTTTTAAGATAAGAAGGCGGGAGTAAATTTATTCCCGCTTTTTTGCCTGTGTTATGCCACCAGACACAGCATTAACCCCATTGATAACAGGACAGAAAGGGCGTCCGCTTGGCTCCAGACAGCGGCCATTAACGTATACGCATACTGAGGACCGTTAATAGCCAAAACCAGACCAGTTGTTAATTCCGACAATGTTTGTACTGATGCTCTGGAAGAGACCTTCGTTGTGGTGGTAGCATCTCACATCGTAGGTGAGAGGGCTTGCTTGTCGCAATAATATTAATCTTATGAATTTTTCAGGGCGTTGTGAGTGAGAAAAATATGTTGGACTCCTTTTTTCTCGTTTCTATCGATTATCGTGACCCGGCATGGATTGCCTTAGCATTCCTGTCTGGTTTGTTGGTTCGCCAGATTAACCTGCCGCCAATGGTGGGTTTTTTGATGGCCGGGTTCATCCTGCATCTGTTGGGGGCTAAAAACGATCCGTTCCTTTTGGCCGTGGCCGATATGGGCGTGACGTTATTGTTGTTCACCATCGGTTTGAAATTACGGATCAACACGTTGCTCCGGCCCGAGATTTGGGCCACTACGTGCGTACATATGCTCGCCACCATTGGCCTTGGCCTAGCTGCCGTTATATCTCTTGGTTGGGCGGGCATTTTAATTTTCAGAGATCTGGACTTTATGGGCGCCCTGATCGTCGCATTTGCCTTGTCGTTTTCCAGCACCGTTTTTGCCGTCAAGGTTTTAGAAGAACGTGGCTCATTGATGTCACGCTATGGCCAGGTTGCCATTGGTATCTTGGTCATACAAGATATTGCTGCCGTTTTAATGTTGGCCATTTCGGCGGGAAAACTACCGTCTCCATGGGCTATCGCCCTTTTCGCCCTTATCCCCGCACGACATGTGTTGAGATTGTTAATGCAATACAGCGGGCGCAAGGAATTGCTGGCCGTGTTTGGTTTCAGCATGGCTATTGGCGGGGCAGCATTGTTCGAGTTGGTTGGAATGAAAGGAGACTTAGGAGCTCTAATCGTAGGTGTCTTGTTGGCACCCCACGTAAAGGCCAAGCAACTCTCTAACATCCTGATGAACTTCAAGGATGTGTTTTTGGTCTGTTTCTTCCTTACCATCGGTCTTACCGGCTTGCCGACATGGGACACAGCAGCAGCAGCGCTGATTCTGTTGGTTTTGGTACCGCTAAAAACGCTGTTGTTTGTTTTCCTTCTGATCCGTTTTCGCATGCGTGCACGCAGCGCGGTCTTGGGAGGTATGGTGCTTGGCAACTATTCCGAATTTGGCTTAATTGTTAGCGCAATCGCTATCGGTGCCGGATGGCTTTCTCCAGATTGGTTAACCGTGATTGCGCTTGCACTAACAGCTTCTCTGATTATTTCTGCGTCTGTTAACGTTTATGCTGATGCAATTTATAGCCGTAGCAGCCGCAAGTTGTCCGTTTTAGAGCAAAGTGAGCGTCTTCCCGGAGACGAAGATATTCATCTTGGCGGACATCGCATTTTGATTTTCGGCATGGGGCGAGTCGGGAGAGCGGCATATGACGAAATGCGGACCTACGTAGAAGAAAGAATTATCGGCATTGATTTGGACGAAGATCAAGTTCAACGTAGCTGCGCAAATGGGCGCAACACAGTTCTTGGCGACGCAACCAATCCAGAATTCTGGTCACGCCTGATAACACCTAATCAGGAAGTCGAAATGGTTCTGCTTGCCATGCCACACCATAACGCCAACCTAGATGCGGCCAAACGCATGCGCGAGCGAGGCTATGAAGGCCCCATCGTCGCCACAGCGCTTTTTCCTGACCAGGAAGATGAATTGCGTGAAAACGGCATTGATGAAGTCTTCAACATATATGCCGAGGCTGGCAGTGGTGCTGCTGCGCGCATGCATAAATACATTAAAGAACCGACTGATATTGAATAAAGAATGCCTGCTGAGGGTCAGAAACATACCCTTGGGGTATTGCCTGTGGCACGTCCGCTTGCTAACTGAGAGTGGGCCTGTGTCCTAAGGAACCAAATGCGTCGAACAAGGTCTGGGGGTTTTTAAAAATCAGAGTTTTGTCTTTGGCATAAGCCTTAAATATAAGCCTTTATATTAATCTCAATATTAGCCTCAATATTAACCTTCGAGCATACGGCGAAGCAGCTCTACGTCTTCGGCGAAACTGGCATCGCGTTCGGTCAGTTCTTCGACTTTTTTTACCGCATGCATAACCGTGGTATGATCACGCCCGCCGAATTTACGCCCAATTTCAGGCAATGAACGGCTGGTGAGCTGTTTAGCCAAATACATGGCAACCTGACGGGGCCTAGCTACCGAGCGTGCGCGCCTAGCCGAATGCATGTCGGAGGTACGAATATTGAAGTGAGACGCCACTTTTTTCTGGATTTCCTCGATGGTAACCCGCCTGTCATTGGCACGAATAAGGTCGTGCAGCACATCTTGGGCACTTTCTAGGGATACTTCACGGCCAACCAATTGGGCGTGCGCCGCCACCCGGTTAAGTGCGCCTTCTAGTTCACGCACGTTGGCGGTAATTTTATGGGCTAAAAATTCCTGAACCTTAGGCGGTATTTCAATGCCTAGCTTTTCGGCCTTGGTCTGCAAAATACCAACCCGCAATTCATAGGTGGTGGCATGAATATCAGCGACCAAGCCGCAATTGAGCCTAGATTTTAGCCTGTCTTCCATGCCTTCTAGGTCAGACGGTGATTTATCGGCCGAGATAACTATCTGGCGGCCCTGATCAACCAGCGCATTAAAGGTATGGAAAAATTCTTCCTGGGTTGATTCCTTGCCGCCAATGAATTGAACGTCATCAATCATCAAAACATCTACATTGCGGAAATGGTCTTTGAAATCAACGGTGTTTTGTTCACGTAGCGCACGAATAAAGCGGTACATGAATTTTTCGGCGCTCATGTAAATAACGGTGCGGTTAGGATCAATTTGGCGTATGCGCCATGCAATGGCGTGCATCAAATGGGTTTTGCCAAGGCCAACCCCACCATAAAGGAACAGTGGGTTAAACTGGGCGGTTTCGCTTTCGGCCACACGCTGGGCTGCGGCGTGAGCAAATTCATTTGGTTTACCAACCACAAAGTTATCAAAGGTATAGCGTGGGTCCAGCGGCGCACTAATATCTAATGCGGCTTGGGCCAAGCCTGATATCATTTGCTTATTCATTTGTTGGCTCGATTGTTGGCCTAACTGTTGGCCTGAGCCCACCACCTGAGCAGGAGCGCTTAATTCAGGGCTTACATCGCCATTTGTTTTTATGTTTGCAGAAATCTTGCTTGCCTGTCCATCAGATGTTCCGTGATCAGACTGAACAAAAATATCAACATTGCGTTCCCACAATGATGAAAGGCGTTCGGCATAATGGGCGACGACCCAGTCACGCATGAAGCGGGTGGGAACTGAAATCCGCACATCCTCATCGGAAACGTCACGAACGGTCATTGGTTTTAGCCAGCTATCAAAAGCTGCTTCACCTACTTCGCTACGCATGGAGGTAAGAACCGCGTCCCAGCGCTCGCTCGCCATTTGGTCAAGGGTCACGCTCATTGGCCCACCTCACATATAAATGGGCTAGATGGGTACCGTTTAATTTCGTTATTTTTATAGAGATTTAGGGCGTTTTTCCAAGCAGCGCCCACTTTATTTATTAAAGTGGTTTTTAGACCGAAGCCCAAACCAAGACCAAGACCAATACTTAGGCCAAGTTTTGGCAAGTTTTTAAAAACAAAATTCATTCGTCAGCACCCTGTTAAAAAATATCTGTTAATTTTTACCGAACCAGAAAACCTGATCCGGAGACCCCCCCTAAGGGCACAAGTGCAAAATTTTATTTAATATATAAAGTGGTGCATAAATAATTTTGGAAGCTTTGTTCGAGGCCATAATTTTATTTAAGATTTTTATTTAAGATTTTTTTAGTCTCGAAGACTTGCTGCCTTATAATTATATAACCGTAGTTCCTCTTTTTTGCCGATATCCTCTTTGCCAATATCTTCATCGGTATTTTTATCTTATATATTAAATGAGGTCATAAACCACTTTCGCAGAGTCCGAAAGGGTAACAATTAAAAAAATCTACTTGACTCTAAGGCCCGTTTTCAAATCCATCCCCATCATCCACAGCTAGTATTTTTTCGGTGGAAAACTACTAGTATTCGTATGTTGCCTCACAGGGATAAATATGGTCGCAGCCAACGCCATGAAATACTTTCTATTTTTTAAATAGGTAATAAAATAGGTAATAAAAAAGGCCACATAATAAATGCGACCTTTTGGTATTGTTATATAATTTAAGTTTTTAAAAGCTTTTAAGCCATTGCCTTAATGCTTGCCGAAAGACGAGAAATCTTTCTGGAAATAGTATTCTTGTGAAACGCGCCTTTGGACACGCCACGCATCATTTCTGGCTGAGCTTCTTTTAGGGCTGCTGCAGCTGCAACCTTATCGCCACCAGCAACTGCTACCTCGATCTTTTTAATAAAAGTACGGGCGCGCGAGCGACGGTCATTGTTAACCACGGTAACTGCCGCAGTATGACGAATGCGTTTTTTGGCGGACTTATGATTTGCCATTATTTAATAGCCTCTTAGGTTAGATTGGGGTTGAACCGAGCCTGACTTCAGGCCCCGCCCTTTAATAATACAATTAACGAGAGCCCGGGTTATATGGCTGGGAGCACTGCTAGTCAAGCCCCGCCTTGCCCCCCGCCTTGCCAAAGATACCAGAGAGATGCCAACCGGGGGGAACTTGGGCAAAAAACAGCTTTTTAGGGCGGGTTCAGCCGCCCTTTTCCGGTCTTATGGAAAATATCGCCCTAATGGTATTTTTAGGCTCCCCCGAGGGCAAGCCAGAAGGAAGACCAGTGGTGATTGTAAGCACCTCGCCTTCGCGCCTATAGGTGCCGGGGCCGATTTTTGTCCAGCCCAGATGCGGCAAGGTATTTTCGTAAAAATCACGCAAAGCAGGCGCGCCAACATTACCCGTAGCCGAAACATCGACAATGCGCCCTTGGGGGCTTTCAAATTGAACCCCGTCGCCGGTCTCGACCAGACCTGCCATAAGCGGCAGATCATCAACCACGCTTAGAAAGTTTGTTTTGCTATCGCCTGCGGCCATGCCGACAAAGGGGGCAAAAACCAATACAGCAATAATAGGCATCCATTTTGAAAAATATTTCATGTTATTAGTTTTATCCTAGCGTTGGGCCCGAGGGCAATAAAAAGTAGCCCGCCCACCCTGAACAATTCGTTTAATACCACCTGTGCGCCCCACATTACAATCGCACCCCGGGCAAGGTTCGCCTTCTTTGTCATACATGGCAAAGGAGTGCTGAAAATAGCCCAAACCGCCATCGGTTGTGCGGTGGTCTTTTAGGGTTGAGCCCCCGGCCTTGATGGCCCTTTTCAATATGACCTTAATTTCCCTGACAAGGGCATTTGCTTTTTCTAGGCTAACCTTACCTGCCTGGCGTCTGGGCGATATACCTGCCTTAAATAATGCCTCTGAGGCATAAATATTTCCCACACCTGCCACTACCTTTTGATCCATTATGGCCAGCTTTATTTCTGTTTTTCGGGCCCCTAGTCGCTCCTTCAGAACCCTGCCAGTAAAATCTCTACCCAATGGTTCGGGGCCGATATCTTTAAGCAATGGATGATTTTCAATTTCGCTTAAAACGCTTAAATCCATCAAACCGAAACGTCTGGGGTCGGTATAAACCAAAGACACCCCACCTGATAAATCTATCTGGACGTGATCGTGTTTTTCCGGGCGAGGGACTTTTTCACCTTTTTTATATATTCTAACTTGCCCGCTCATACCCAGATGCCAAATAAGAACAACATCACCCGCCACATCACCCGTTAGGCCCACCAATAAATACTTTGCCCGGCGGGCAACGCTAATGACCTTTAGGCCCTCAAGGCGTTTTTTCATGGCCTTGGGAAATGGCTTCCTGAGGTTTTTGCGCCTTAGCAAAACGCGGGTAATTTTTGCACCCATTATTGCTGGCTCAAGTCCACGGCGCACGGTTTCTACTTCGGGAAGTTCGGGCATATTTACAAAGTAGCCACTTCTTGATGCTTGCGCTATGATTTGCTTCATGAATAAACAAGAAAAATCCACCACCACACACTTTGGTTATCGAACCGTTGGCGAAGATGAAAAAGCGGGCCTTGTGCGTGACGTTTTTTCGTCCGTTGCGTCTAAGTACGACCTGATGAACGATTTAATGAGCATGGGCGTACACCGCCTGTGGAAAGCCGACCTTATTACCAAGCTAGCGCCGCGCCCGGATATGAAATTACTAGATGTGGGCGGCGGCACCGGCGATATCGCCTTTCGCTTTTTGAGAGCTGGCGGATCCGAGGTCACGGTTTATGACATAAACCCGGAAATGCTAGACGTCGGGCGTGACCGGGCAATAGATAAGGGCCATCTTTCGGGCATTGATTTCATGGAGGGTGACGCGGAAAAGCTACCCTTTGCCGATAATACATTTGATGCCTACACAATCGCTTTTTGCATTAGAAACGTAACCCACATCGAAGCGGCCCTTTCTGAGGCCAGAAGAGTTTTAAAACCGGGCGGTCATTTTTTGTGTCTTGAATTTAGCCATGTTGACATGGCCGGGCTTGATAAAATATATGACCTTTATTCGTTTTCCGTATTGCCACGCTTAGGCCAACTTGTAGCTGGCGACAGAGACAGCTATGAATACCTGGCCCAATCAATTCGAAAATTCCCTGAACAAAAGAAGTTTGCCCAAATGATAGAAGATGCCGGTTTTGATGTAGTGACGTTCGAGAACCTATCGGGCGGCATTGCAGCCATTCATTCTGGCTGGCGAACCTAAACAAAAATAAACTCCCGGAGCGCTATATATAGTGGACAGTATTCGTCATATCGCACGCGTTTTTTCAATTGCCCGGATACTTGCCCGGCATGATGCATTGTTCATTTTAAAAACCGCAAAAATTGAACCCATGGCGGTAACGTTGGCGGGATTATTGGGGCGCAAAAAATCATCTTTGCCTCCGGGGCAAAGGTTGGCTGCTGCTTTACAAGAAATGGGGCCAAGCTTCATCAAGCTGGGGCAAATGTTGGCAACCAGACCCGATTTATTGGGTGAAGAAATTGCCAGCGACCTTTCGCACCTACAAGACAAACTGCCGCCTTTTTCAGCCAAGCTAGCCATAGAGGCCATAGAAAGTGAATTTAGCAAACCCATGGCTGAGCTATTTAAAAGCTTTGATGAAACCCCGGTAGCGGCCGCCTCCATTGCTCAGGTTCATTTTGCCATAACCATCGATGACCGCGAAGTTGCGGTAAAGGTTCTGCGTCCGGGCATTGAAAAATCCTTCAAACGCGACCTTGAGCTTTTTTTCTGGGCGGCAAAACTTATTGAAAAAACCCGGCCCGAACTACGCCGGCTAAAACCAATTGAGGTAGTAAAAACATTAGCCCGTTCAGTTGAAATGGAAATGGATCTGCGTTTCGAGGCGGCAGCGGCCAGTGAATTAAAAGATAATTTTGCAGATGACGATAATTTTATAGTTCCAGATGTTAACTGGGCCACAACCGGGCGGCGGGTTCTTACCACCAGCCGCGTGCATGGCATGTCTATTGTTGATGTGGACGCCATAAAAAATGCAGGCCTTAACCCGCTGGATATTTTAGAAAAAAGTTCCGGTACATTTTTTATGCAAGTATTTCGTGATGGTTTTTTCCATGCCGATATGCACCCGGGAAATGTATTTATAACCCCCGAAGGTGCTATCGCAGTTGTGGATTTTGGCATCATGGGCAGACTAGACAAATCCACCCGCATACATTTAGCCGAGCTTTTAATGGCATTTTTAACCCGCGATTACAGGCGGGCTGCCGAGGTTCATTTTGAAGCAGGCTGGATACCCTATGGCCAATCAGTTGATGAATTTACCCAAGCGTGTCGCTCCATTGGCGAGCCGGTTTTAGACAAGCCGCAAAACGAGATTTCAATAGCGACCCTTTTGGGTCAGTTATTCCAAACAACCGAAGCCTTCCAAATGGAGACCCAGCCACAATTGTTATTGTTGCAAAAAACCATGCTGGTGGCCGAAGGCACCGGGCGCAAGCTGGCCCCGGAAGCAAACATGTGGTTTATCGCCAGGCCACTAATTGAAAATTGGATGCGTGAAAACCTTGGCCCCGAGGCAAAAATAAAAGAAGCCGCCATGGAAGCGGGTGCCATGATAAAACGCCTGCCCCGGTTGGTGCGTGGGCTGGAACAAGCGATAACAGATTTCGAGCAGGGCGGATTAAAGCTCCATCCCGATACCTTAAAAGCCATGCGGGGAGGTCATACGGGCGGTGGAAAAGGCAAGCTGGCGTTAATGTTGGTGGGTGCATTGATGGTGGGTGGCATACTGGTGCTAGCACTATAGCAGGCACCCCATGCCCCCTCTAAGCCCGCCCCCAAGCCCGGCCCCCCAATCCCGAATAGCCCGCTAATTTTTCAAAAATCAATTATTTTAAAAGGAGCTGTAAATCCCTTGCACTAACTGGCAGGTACGTCTAGGTTATCACACTAATTCTCATGTAATTTCGGATTATAGACCCATGCTAAACGGCAAAAATATATTATTGGCCATAACCGGCGGAATAGCCGCCTATAAAACGCCGGAGCTGGCCCGCGCCCTTAAAAAAGCCGGCGCAGATGTCACCTGCGTTCTTAGCCAAAACGGCGCACAATTTGTTAGCGAGCTGGCCTTGCAAAGCGTATCGGGCAACCGGGTTTATGGGGACCTTTTTTCTCTTACCGATGAACATGAAATGGGCCACATCAGCCTGGCCCGAAACGCAGACCTTATAATAGTGGCACCCGCCACCGCGAATACATTAGCCAAGATAGCCCATGGCGAAGCGACTAACATGGTCACCACATTGTTGCTGGCCACCACCAAACCCATTTTATTGGCACCTGCCATGAACTGGGCCATGTGGGAAAACCCGGCCACGGTAGAAAATGTAAAGACCCTGTCCGTGCGCGGCGCGTCCATGGTTGGCCCGGTAGCAGGTGAGCTTGCCTGTGGCGAAGAAGGCATGGGCCGCATGGCCGACATAGAAGATATTTTGGAAGCCGCCGAAATGGCGCTTGAATTAAGCGGGCCATTAAAAGGCGTGCTGGCAACCGTTACCAGCGGCCCTACCCATGAACCCATAGACCCGGTTCGCTATATTGCCAACCGCTCATCGGGCAAACAGGGCCACGCCATAGCGGGCGCACTGGCGGAACTTGGCGCAGAGGTGACGCTGATAAGTGGGCCGACCAATATAGCCCCACCCGAAAACATCACCTTGGTAAATGTTATTACCGCAAATGAAATGATGGCCGCTGTTAATAATAGTGGCTGTGCGGATATTTTTGTTGGGGCCGCAGCCGTTTCCGATTGGCGCATGGCTGATACGAAAAAACAAAAAATAAAAAAACAAAGCCCCGGCACGGTGCCCGAACTTAAACTAACAGAAAACCCCGATATTTTGAAAACGGTTGCAACCATAGGTATTTCTGGGGGCCTTTCAAATTCGGCGCGCCCTCAGCTGGTAATAGGTTTTGCCGCAGAAACTGAAAATTTAATTGAAAATGCCCGGCGCAAGCTAGCCGCCAAAGGATGTGATTGGATTTTAGCTAACGATGTTTCAAACGAAACAGATACATTCGGCGGCGATGATAATCAGGTGCATTTAGTAACACGCAGCGGCGTTGAAGAATGGCCGCGCATGAATAAACGCCAGCTGGCAAAAAAATTAGCGGAGAAAATTGCAGATACGCTTTTAGATAATTCCAGACTAGCAAACGCCCATCTAACAAGCACGAAGGATGTTAGCTGATGGGTGAAAGTGTAATTGTAAATATAAAACACCTTGCCCACGGCGAAGGTCTTGCCCTGCCCGAATATGCAACCGCGTTAAGCGCTGGCGTTGATTTATTGGCAGCAGTTACGTCCGATATAATTATAAAGTCTGGTGAGCGCGAATTAGTACCAACCGGGCTGGCCATAGAATTGCCCGCAGGGTTTGAAGCACAAATAAGGCCGCGTTCAGGTTTGGCCATAAAAAACGGCATAACCGTATTAAACAGCCCCGGCACAATCGACGCCGATTATCGTGGCGAGATTTCAGTAATTCTTATCAATCACGGAAACGAAGATTTCACAATTAGTCGCGGCCAAAGAATAGCCCAGATGGTAGTGGCACCCGTAACCCACGTTAGCTGGGCCAAAACTAAAGATTTAAGCGAAAGTGCGCGTGGGGAAAATGGGTTTGGCTCAACCGGTACCCACGGATCAATATCAAATTAATAAACGAGGGTTTTAAACATGTTACGTCTTTCAAAGAAAATGCTGTTTGCAATCGAAGCGGTGCTGGATATTGCCTATCATGCAGGCTCAGAACCGGTGCAAAGCCGTGAAATCACGCGCCGACAAGCTATTCCTAGACGTTATCTTGAACAAGCTTTGCAACAATTGGTGCGGGAAAATATCCTAAGCGGTGTGCGCGGCCCCAAGGGTGGATATCGTTTGGCCCGTGAACGCAGGCGCATTTCAATTGGTGATATTGTTCGCAGCGTTAAAAAAATGGAAACAACCGACGACCCATTGCGCGACGACAACGGATCAGACTTAGGCGTAAAGGTAGTGCGCCCCATGTGGCTTGAATTACAAGCAGACACCATGGGTAGGTTAGATAAAATTGATATAGATAGTCTTTGTAATTCAGCACAAACAGTGGGAATTGAAAGCGAAGGCCGCAAGAACTTGGATTTTACAATTTAAAAAACAAAAATACTTTTCCTAGAGGGAGCTTCAATAATGAGCAGCACAGGCAAGCCGGAATTTCGTGGCCGTGTTTACGACAGCATAATAGACACCATAGGCGCAACACCATTAATTAGGCTTTCCAGCATTGCCAAGGCAAACGGTTGCAAAGCAGAAATTTTAGGCAAATGCGAATTTTATAATCCGGTTGGGTCGGTTAAAGACCGCATTGGTTTTGCCATGATTGAGGCAGCTGAAAAAAGTGGAAAAATAAAACCGGGTGACACCTTGGTTGAGCCAACATCAGGCAATACCGGAATCGCACTGGCATTTGTGGCCGCGGCCAAGGGCTACAAACTGGCCCTTACCATGCCCGAAAGCATGTCCATAGAACGCCGCAAGATGCTTGTTTTCTTAGGTGCCGAACTGGTGCTAACGCCAGCCGCCGCCGGCATGAAGGGCGCTATTGAACGGGCTGGTGAATTGGTAAAAGAAAAAGGTTGGGTAATGCTGCAACAGTTTGAGAACCCGGCCAATCCTGAAATTCACAGGAAAACTACAGCAGAAGAAATTTGGGCCGATACCGGCGGCAAGGTTGATGTATTAATTTCAGGCGTCGGCACTGGCGGTACAATTACCGGGGTCGGCAGTGTTTTAAAAGAGCGCAACCCCAATGCAAAAATTATTGCGGTTGAGCCCGAAGATAGCCCGGTTCTTTCCGGTGGCGTTCCCGGACCACATAAAATTCAAGGCATCGGGGCGGGCTTCGTTCCCAGGATTCTCGATACCGGATTAATTGATGAAGTTATTCAAATTGGCAATGAAACATCATTTGCAACTTCGCGTCAGCTTGCTGAACTTGAAGGCATACCAGTGGGCATTTCATCGGGTGCGGCGGTTGCTGCGGCAATCGAAATTGCCAAACGTGATGACATGGCAGGAAAGGTAATTGTTGCCATATTGCCATCATTTGCCGAACGCTATCTTTCAACTGCATTATTTGAAAACCTTGAAATTGAATAGCGCGATTTTAGGCACGGGCTTAACCCATGGATTTCAGCGACGAACAAATAGAACGCTACTCCCGTCATATATTATTGCCTGAGGTCGGCGGCATTGGCCAGCAAAGGCTTCTTGATGCAAAGGTATTGGTTGTTGGCGCAGGTGGGCTTGGCTCGCCGGTTTTGCTTTACCTTGCAGCCGCCGGTGTTGGCACCATTGGCATAATTGATGATGACGTTGTGGATCTTTCAAATCTGCAAAGACAAATTGCACACACAACAAAATCCATCGGCAATGCAAAGGTCGATAGTGCGGCGAGATCAATAGCTAAAATAAACCCCGACGTTAAGGTTATAAAACACAAGCTTCGTATCGAAGCAGCAAATGTTATGGAAATAATTTCCGAATACGACATTGTTGCCGATGGCTCTGATAATTTCTCAACCCGTTTTTTGTTAAATGATGCATGTTATTTTGCAAAAAAAACGCTGGTATCAGGTGCCATATTGCGTTTCGATGGTCAGGTAGCAACATTTAAAAATTATCCGGGTGGCGATAAAGACGGAAATTGCTATCGCTGCATATTTCCCGCACCCCCGCCACCGGGCACGGTTCCAAGTTGTTCCGAAGCAGGTGTATTAGGTGCCATATGCGGCACGGTTGGCTCATTACAGGCAACGGAAATTTTAAAAGAAATTTTAGAAATTGGCGAAAGCCTTTCCGGGCATCTTTTGGTTTATGAAGCATTAGGCACAACATTTAGAAACATCACTGTCAAGCGCGACCCTGAATGCCCGCTGTGCGGTGAAAACCCAAGCATCAAGGATTTATCAATTCATGAATGAAGGGCTAAACCCAAATCGCCCGGACAAACTGTCACTGGTGGTTTTTTCCAAACACATAGACCGCGTCCATTACGCGCTGGTAATGGCGTCTGCCACGGCCGCTATCTCAACGCCCGTTACAATTTTTTTCACCATGGGGGCCACGTTAGCCCTTGGTAAACCTGATGAAAATGGAACCTATCCATATCAAACCATGCCCGCCGAAGGCTACAATAATGGTGCAGAAATGAACGAAGCGTTCACCCAAAAAAATGTGGCTGATTTTGAAACCTTGCTTGGCGCCTGTATTGAGCTGGACGTCAAGTTCATGGTCTGCGAAATGGGCTTGCAAACCATAGGGATTAAACGCGAAGATTTACGTGATGATATTAGTGTTGAAATCGGCGGAGTGGTTACGTTTATGAATGATGCATCAAATGACGGCTCTATGGTTTTTATTTAAATATCACGCTCTTTAAAGATCACCGAGCACCCGATCGGGCGGAATGTTTCCATCAATAAACGTTTTGATACAAATTATCACCTTGTCACCCATATCGGCGCGGCCTTCGATGGTGGCAGACCCCATGTGCGGCAAAAGGGTTACGTTATCAAGCTCTAAAAATTTTGGATTTATGTCAGGCTCGTTTTCATAAACGTCCAGCCCGGCACCTGCTAAATTTTTTTCCTTTAGCATTTTTATTAATACTTTTTCGTCAATCATTTCGCCGCGTGCGGTGTTTACAATATATGCGTGTTTTTGCAATAACTTCAGCCGACGGGCCGAAAGCAGATGATACGTTGCCGGCGTATGCGGGCAGTTAATGGAAATTATATCCATGCGCGCCAACATTTGATCCAGGCTTTCCCAATAGGTTGCCTCTAGTTCGTTTTCAACATCTGCGTGAACTGGATTGCGATTATGATAATGAACTGCCAATCCAAACCCACGGGCACGTTTTGCCACGGCCCGACCTATGCGGCCCATACCAATAATGCCCAAACGCTTGCCATGAATACGGTGACCAAGCATCCATGTGGGTGACCAACCTTTCCATTTTCCTTGGCGTAGAATTTTTTCACCGGCGACCAAGCGTCTGGGCACGGAAAGTATCAATGCCATGGTCATGTCGGCGGTATCTTCGGTGAGAACGTCAGGGGTGTTAGTAACCACAATTTTTTTCAACCGTGCCGCGCCTAGATCAATGTGATCGACCCCTGCGCCATAATTGGCAATTAGGGAAAAGTTTTTTCCGGCTGCATTTATAACGGCTGCACTTATTTCATCGGTTACGGTGGGAACTAAAATATCACATGTTTTGACGGCTTCGATTAACTGGGCCTCGCCCATGGGTTCATCGTTCAGATTTAGCTCAACATCAAACAATTCCATCATGCGCGTCTCAACGCTATCGGGAAGTTTTCTGGTGACGACGACTTTTGGTTTTTTAGCTGCCATTGGCCCTCAGCTTTTAATATTTATCTATATACGTAATTATCACAGCTTGGCCCCAACACAAACAAACCAGAATTACAAAAAACGTAAAAATATCCATTTTTTAGGCTTTTTGCCCCCCCCATTGGTTTAGGCTGGGGGGTTTTAGGCCCGGGGCGCTGGCCGGGGTGTTGGCTTGACCGCTCGTATCTTCAAAGCGTCTAATGGACATTATTCGATAAACCGATTCGCCCATAATTTATCTTCATAATTTATCTCCATAATTTATCTGGGAACAAGGCATTAATATGTTACCGAGATTAAGCGCCATATCATTTGTTTTTTTGTTTTTTGCGTTTGCCGTGCTTGGAACAGCATCAAAAACACATGCTCAAATCATGGCTCAAACCACGGCCCAAACCACATCTAAGGCAAAAGAAAAAAGTGCGTCTGGCCTGCCTCTTCCCAGATTTGTTTCCATAGGCGGGATTGAGGTAAACCTACGTACCGGGCCGGGCCTGCAATACCCCATAGATTGGGTTTATCGCCTAAAAGGCCTGCCGCTGGAAATTATCGCCGAACACAAGACCTGGCGAAAAGTTCGCGATTGGGAGGGTGCCCAAGGCTGGGTTCATCAAAACATGCTAAGCGGAAAACGGACATTTATTGTGATGGATGGCCCCCATACCATTTTTAAGGAAGCGGATATGGCATCGAAGCAAGTTGCCCGGGCCGAGACCGGTGTGGTCGGACAATTGCTAGTATGTGAAGCGGGGTCAGGCTGGTGCATGGTTAAGGCCGATGGATTTGATGGCTGGATGAAACGTAAGCATTTCTGGGGCATTATGGACGGTGAAAGCCTAAATTGACTTAGCTTATTAATTCCTTTTCGACCATAATACTATCTTATGGTCATTGCCAACATACTGAAATATCAGACTTTTTCACCCAACCTCTAATCTAGTCCAGATCGCTGGCTAAAGCCTCTCGGGACGCTTCCGGTAATTTTGTCATATGGGCATATTTGTCATGATTGATGGCAATTATCACTTCCGTACCCGGGTTTTTAAACTTTTTTATTTGTTCCGGATTGAAAACGAAATGCAAAAACTGGATGGATGAGGCCTTTCCTTGGGCGCTGGTGCGGTCAACGTCAGTTTCTGGTTGGGCCATTATTTTTTCAGCCCCAATATCGATGCTTACGGTTTCTTCGACCCCGCCCAGACCATCCAAAAATTTTGCCCGGCGGATGGGCTCATCTATTTCAAACATCAATGTTGCCACCAGTTCTGTCCCGTTTGGAACCAGCGTGGCATAGGCGTTTAGTTCATCGGCTATTTGTTCTTCACCACCTTTTTCAATATGCAGCATTTCATGAATTTGATGAATTATGGTGTCGAAGCTTTCAAAGTATGCTGTTGCATCCGGGCCAATGTGTATGCGGCGATTTTTTTTTAAACGTGTAACCCGCGCCCGCATTTCCTTGCGCGCGGGCGCGTAATCTTCTGGGCTCATAATATCTTCGCGGGTAACTGTGTGATTTTCACGGGGCATTATTTATCCTTTATGGGTTTTTATGAACCGTATGCCTTATAGCCCATAAGCCTCATAATCCATAAGCAAGCGCCATCACCTGAATGGGATGTCTTAGGGCCTTAACGGCAGGTTCCATGGCCGCATCTTTTCGTTCTAGCCCTTGGGCAATTTGATCACGCGCCAACGGGCATTCGGAAACAACGTATTTATTTTGCACCTTGGCAGCCGCGGTAAACACCGGGCGGCCCACCTTCATGCCAACTTCAAAATTTTTCTTCATTACACCCCATGAACCACCATGACCGGAACAGCGTTCAATAACCACCGTATTGGTATCAGGGATAAGTTTTAATAATTCTTCGGCCTTGCGCCCCATGTTCTGGGCACGGGAATGGCATGAAATATGGGCGGTAACGCCGCCCACAACCGGAGCCAGGCCGCTGGCCAGACCTTCTTTTTTAGCCATGGCAACAATATATTCGGTGGCATCATAGGTTGAATTGCTAAGAAGTTTTACGTTTGCATCATCCGGTTCAATTAATGGCCATTCAAATTTTAGCATTAACGAACAAGATGCAACTGGCACCACAATGTCATAGCCTTTTTCAATCCACGGCTTTAAATGTGTGGAAATATTTTTGGCTTTGGTGCTGACCCGTTCGATATCGCCTTGTTCTAATTGTGGCATGCCACAACATTCAGGATATATAATTTCTGTTTCCACACCGTTTTTGGCAAGTACATCACGGGTGGCTATTACAATTTCTGGCGCATTATATTCACCAAAGCATGATGCATAAATAACTGCCTTGCGCCCATGTGCGGGTGCATCAGCGTTGACCATTGCCGGCTGGGCCGCTGCTTTTTTCTGACACGTTTGAGCTGAAAATTCAGGTAACTGGGCATCAGCATGAATGCCAAGGGCCGCCTGCATCAGGGGTCTGGTTAATACATTACCGCGCCTGGATGCCCAATTTGCAAGGGGGGAAACAGAGCTTGCCAATGGGCCGTTTTTATCCATTTCGGTCAGGCGTGCGGCCTGTTTATCGTTTTCACCATTTTTAAGTTGCTGGGCGCGGGCGCGTAACATTAGGTGGGGGAAATCAAGGTCAAACTCATGAGGTGGAACATAGGGGCACTTTGTCAAAAAACACATATCGCAAAGCGTGCAAGCATCTATTATGGGTTTGAAATCTTTTGAGGCAACGCTGTCAAGCTCGCCGGTCGAGGAATCATCGATCAAATCAAAAAGCAGCGGCATGGAATCGCATAAATTAAAACAACGTCTGCAGCCATGGCAAATATCAACGACACGGCGCAATTCATCATCAAGATTTTTTTCATCAAGAAAATCATCTTCGCGCCACGGTATAGGGTGACGAGTTGGTGCGCCGAGGC
>DAOWFB010000164.1 GCA_030638205.1 Thalassospiraceae bacterium | reverse complement strand
TTATCGGAAGATGTAATCACACCACCCCAGCAAATTCGTTACGTTTTAGAGGTGGCCGCAGGCACCGTGCAAAGGCTAGGAATTGAAATTGGGGACAGCTTTATTCTGTGCGACGATGGATAATGAAAAATAGTTAATAATAACAATATGTTAGATGGGGTTGCCAAAAATTGCGCAAAAGCTTAGCTTTCGCACCGTCGGGGAGTGGCGCAGCCTGGTAGCGCATCTGGTTTGGGACCAGAGGGTCGCATGTTCGAATCATGTCTCCCCGACCATTTTTCCCAAATAAACTTAAGCTCAATGCAGTCACAGCAATCTTTTTCAGCGATGCCTATGTAAAGCTGATATATCCAGCAATTTAAACGGATTTATTTGAACGTTTTAAGGTGTTCAATTATGATTTTGCGTTCGCTTTCTTTCTTTAATTTGTAGGCCATAGTTTTGGCGCCAACGAATTTTTTTGGATTGGCTAGAAACTTATCAAGATTTTCTTCATCCCAAACAACATCAGAGCCTTTTAGTCCGGTATATTTGGTAAAATCGGTTGTGCCTGCTCTACGGCCAATCATTCCGGCTAAGGATGGACCGTTTTTGTTTTTGCCAGCTTCGGAGGAGTGGCAAGCACCGCATCTTTTTTTGAATAGTTTGGCACCATCTTCGGTGCTAGCGGAGGAGGTTGTGGGGGTTGTTATTAGGGCCATGGCAAATGCACCCAAAACAGTAGTTAAAAGCAAGTTTTTCATGTTATTTCTCCCAAATTTAAAAAAAGGGCAGATCAACGAAACTAATTGCAATTCTAATATAGATGACCGTTAACGCATTGATCTGAGTCAAAAAAATTAGCATTAGAAAAAAATAATTTAATATTTGAGCCGACATTCGGCCTAATATTAGGCGAGACCTTTTCGGCCCAACCAGTGGATTAATAGCGCACCATCCACCACGCTTGCTGTCAATGGTGCCTTGGGCGAATCATTAATTGTCTTGGGCGCCACGATTGATCCAGCGGCGGATGAGGGTTTTTTCCCATCTGGTTAAATCTTTTCGCCCGTGGGGCATTTTAAGCTTCGGTCCGGCGCGGCCTTCGATGAGAACCATCATGTTGCTGAGGAACGCATCTCCCGGCACAACAATCGGCCCGTGCGATGTACCCTTCATGGTACCTTCATAGCTTGTTAGATCAAGACCACTGGCTTTTTCGCCCTGGCCGCCTTTTACGTGGCATTCAGAACAATGCTTGGTGAGGATGGGGAGTATTTCGTTCTTGAACGATGGGCGTTCAGCCTGTGCGTTGTTGGGTAATGCGGCACCAACCAAAAGGGCCGCCGAAAAAGCAGCAGCCATAATCAGAAAATTGTATTTAGGAGCACTTTTCATGGTACCCTCCATATTATTAAATTCCTTAATAGGTTGGCATATTTTGAGATATTTACCAGTATTTTCCCTGACTTCAGTCAATTACTGTACGTATATTATAGATATAGAATATACTAATTAATTTGCATTGTGTACATATATTATGGATATATAATGTACTAATTCCATTTACATTGCGAGGGTTATCAAATGACTAATGTTCATCGTTTATATTTTCATTACAGCGAATATCCACCAAGTATGCGGGTTCTATTTACTGGTACTTTGCTGGTGCTGGGGCTGGCATATATGTTTGCCATGGTGCAGACCTATGTTTCCCATGCTGCCCGTGATGGCAGCCCGGGACTTTCGGTAGAAGACCTTATAATTGCCTATAGCGGATCAAAAGAAGATTCCCGCCTTGAGGCGGCCCTCAAGGGCCCGATGATAGATATGATAGAACCCGATGATTCTGCCCGTATAACCGTGTGGATTCACGATGGCGCATCCCAAGACACATATAGCGAAACAGTTCAGCCAATTTTGGAAGACAATTGCGTTGGCTGCCACGATGGATCCAACCCACACGTTCCCAACCTTACCAAATTTGACGAGGTTCTTAAACTTACCGAATCTGACACCGGGGTTAGCGTTTATACATTGATACGTGTTTCGCATATTCACCTGTTTGGGATTACGTTTATTTTCTTCATAATGGGCTTCATCTTTACCCACGCACTTATAAGGCCCGTATGGCTTAAATGTCTTGTGGTCGGCATACCGTTTTTAGCCATCATCCTTGATATCGGGTCGTGGTATCTAACCAAGATACACCCCGGGTTCGCGTGGGTTGTTTATATTGGCGGCATATGTATGGCGTTTAGTTTTGCCTTCATGTGGGTTACGACTATGTATCAGATGTGGTTTATGCGCGCACCCGAAGATCTAGTTAGGGATGCGGATTAATACCTACATAAAAACCCTGAAATAAAGCACCTTAAAACACTTATGAGACCCTTGTTGGCCCCGCCGAAATTAACTTTTCGGCGGGGTTTTTGGGTGTGCCAATATGTGCCTGATTTATTGTCAGCCCCGATGTGAGTGTGTATTATGATGCTAAATTAGGTGAGAATCAGGAGCTATATAAATGCAACGTGCAGCACGTATTTATCGACCCGCTAAAACAGCCATGCAGTCAGGCAAGGCTAAAACTGACAAATGGGTTCTTGAGTTTGAGCCCACCGATGCTGTTTTACCTGATCCGTTGATGGGCTGGGCTGGTTCTGGCGACACTCGTCAGCAAATCAAGCTAAGGTTTGCCAGCATGGACGAGGCGGTTTCATATGCCCGCGAAAATGATATTGACGCCGATGTAATAAAACCGCATGAAGCAAAGCTTATCAAAAAGGCATATTCGGATCGCTTTAGCTTTGGCCGGATAAGATAACAATCCATTCCCCAAATGCGCCCGTAGCTCAACTGGATAGAGCATCGGATTTCTAATCCGAAGGTTACAGGTTCGAGTCCTGTCGGGCGCACCATTTTTTTGTACGTTGTTGTCGAGTGACAGGGAAGCTGTCTCTGGCGATTTAATGAAGCCACTTATTCTAAACGATCTGGAAATAAAAATGGAAATTAGTGAATGTAAAAATTCTAACGAAATTGCCGAAGCATGGGTGGTGATGAGCCAGCTTCGCTTAACCATCGACCAGCAAACATTTGGGTTGAGGGTAGCGGCGGCCAAAGAAAATGGTTATCGGCTGTTTGTTGGCAAACACGAAGGACGCGTTGTTGGTGCCATGGGTTGGCGCATTACTAACGATTTGGCGTGGGGGCGTTCGCTTTATATTGACGACCTTGTGGTTGATAAAAATTCTCGTAGCATGGGTATTGGCAAAAACCTGCTTTCCTTTGCCACCGATGAGGCCGCAAAAGAAAAATGCAATAACTTAAGGCTTTGCAGTGGTTTTGCCCGTGAGGAAGCGCACCGTTTTTACGAGCGGGAAGGGATGAATAAACAAGGTTTTACGTTTAACATCGCTATCTAACGACAAATTTATTAACGCAAATCAACGCAGCGTTTTATAAATATCTGGGGCGAAGTGGTCCACCTGCACGTATTTGTAAAAAGACACACAAGTTGTAATTTTCGCATTTAGTTTATATTGTTACTTTTTTCTTATGAGAGGGTGCCTTGGACAATAACACGCTATTTATTGTTTACG
>DAOWFB010000125.1 GCA_030638205.1 Thalassospiraceae bacterium | reverse complement strand
CGGCGGCACCCCGGGCCAAGGCAAAGCCCACGGCGGTTCCTAAAAACGGGGCCGAACAGGGTGTTGCCAAAAGGGTGGCAAATGCGACGGTCAGGAAATGCCCGCCAAGGCCGTGTTGATGGGTTGTGGTTACGCCAATTTCAGAAATAGAACTAGGCAGGTTTATTTCAAAAAATCCCCACATGTTGGCGGCAAAAACAGATATCACCAGCGCCATTGCAATTAGAAACCACGGTTGTTGAAATTGTATCCCCCAGCCAATTGCACTGCCTGCGCTTTTAAGTGCGACCAAGGCGCCCGCCAATAAAAGAAAAGAAAAAATAATTCCAGCGGCCGAGGCAACAAAGCTGGCGCGAACATTTTTTTTATCGGCCCCGCCGTGGCTAATTGCGCCCATTAGCTTGATGGAAAGAACCGGCAAAACGCACGGCATAAGGTTAAGTATCATCCCGCCAAGCAGTGCCATCCCCAAAATAACCACAAGCGATGTTCCGCCGCCCAGTTCAGGGGTTAAAAGATCGCTCACCACCATGGTTTCGGCGGTGGCATTTATTGGGGTGAGTGTGAATTCTGCGCCCTCTGCGCCAGCATTATCGGAAAGCGTAAACGTCAATTCGGTTTTGGTAATTGATTTTTTAAGCGCACTAAGCCCGGATACCGGAACCTCCAACACGGCCATGGTGCCGGGCGTATCAACCCATGACAATGGTTTAGAAAATGAAAGAACGTTCGGGCCCTCGACGAACAGGTCGGGGTCGATAAAATTATTTCGGCTGGTTGCGGTGACCACAAGCACGCCATCATCGTTATTGTATTTTATTTCTGCGCTTTTTATGGTTATCCCGGTGGCTGCACCGCTTTTCGGTACGCGGGCATCATAGCGGCTAATAATGTGTGCCTCAGACGAAGACCTGATAGTTTGGTCGATGTTCCCTTTGGGAATAAATAATTCAAGCTGGGCTTCATAGGGAATGCAAAGCTCGGCACAGGCCAGATAATCAACATTTGCCTTGATGGATAAATCACCGTTTTGGTTTTCAAGATTTATGCTTAAGGGAAAAACCACCTCTTTTTTATAACCCAGGGTCTCGAAGCCAAGTATGGAAAACCGTTCCGGTATGGGCCAGCGCATCACCGCATTTTTAAAATTTGATGATCCCGTCCAATCAATTGATGGCGGGTATCCGGCGTCACCGGCCGAACGCCAATAAATCTTCCAGTTGTCGTTTAATTCAAACTGTAGGCCAAGGGTAATTTCCTTGTTTTTGCCGATTGTATCGTATGCGCTTATTAGCCTGACGCGGGTGTGATCGGTAACATTCCATTCAGATGACGCAGCAATGGCCGGGCCGGAAAAAATACCTGAAACAATAGCTGGTAAAATCGCAAACAAAACCGAAGCTGCATTAGGAATATATTTTTTAAAATTCATAACCAATACTTTGTTCTCAAATAGTTTCTTAGGCCAAGGACTAGGGGACTAGGGGATATTATCTGATTTTGACGAAAGGTTAAGTGCAAAAAGTGGCTGGAAAGAGGCGGTGGGCTTAATTTTTATTGTTCACAATTTCTTTATTTTGGCCAAAATCACCCCATATGTAATAATATGGCTAACAAACAACAACAGTCAGGAGCGCATAAAATGACGATCCAGACATCTCCATCATCCTATTTTTCGGGTCAATTGCTGGTTGCCATGCCGACCATGTCTGATCCGCGTTTTTCCCAATCGGTGATTTATCTTTGCGCCCATAACGAAGACGGGGCCATGGGCTTGGTTATAAATCGCGCCATGCCCGAGGTAACATTTCCTGATTTATTAGAACAGTTAGGGATTGAATTACAAGACCCATCCGCTGCCATCCGAATTCATTCCGGTGGCCCGGTTGAAGAAGGCCGTGGGTTTGTATTGCATTCACCTGATTATGTTCGCCCATCAACCCTTGTGGTTGACGGGCAAATGGCATTAACCGCGACCATTGATATTGTTAAGGCCATCGCCGAAGGGCATGGCCCGGAAAAAAGCTTGCTAGCGCTGGGCTATGCCGGATGGGGTCCGGGTCAGCTCGATAGCGAGATATTAGAAAATGGCTGGCTTTCAATGGCTGCTGCGCCCGAGATTGTGTTTGCAACAGACCCCGATGGTAAATGGGCAGGCGCACTTCATAGCCTTGGCATAGATGCGTTAATGCTGTCAGAAGATGCCGGTCATGCCTAGCTTAGTTAAGCCGGGATTTTATTTTATCAAAACTTTCCAGCTTTCCTATTGGCCCGCACGCCGCCAGCGTTGGTGGGCCGCTAAGGAACCGTGCGGCAACACGTTTTAGGTCTTTTTCGGTTACCGCTTCTATTTTATCTACCGCTTCTTGAATGGGAATGGTGCGGCCAAACACCGATAGTTGTCGGGCAATTTGTTCGGCCCTAGATGATGTGCTTTCTAGACTCATCAGCAATGATGATTTTATTTGTGCTTTTGCGCGAATTATTTCTTCTTCACCGATACTGCCATTAAGTTTTGATAATTCGTCAGTTATTACCGGTATAAGTTCTTCAACTTCTTTTTCTCCGGTTCCGGCATAAACCCCGAAAAGACCGCTATCTGCATAGGGCGAGAAAAAAGAATAAACACTGTAAACAAGACCGCGTTTTTCGCGAACTTCTTGAAATAGGCGCGATGACATGCCACCACCAAATAATCCGGATAAAATACCGGCGGCATAAAAATCATCATCAAAATAATTAATGCCTTCAAACCCTAAAACAATATGGATTTGTTCTATATCGCGGCTCTCGCGTATTTCACCACCAGAATATTTTGCTATCTCGTGGGTTTCACCTTTTCCGGTGGGGGCATTTGTAAAATGACTAGCCGCCATATCAACCACTTCATCGTGTTTTAGTTTTCCCGCAGCCGCAAAAACCATTCCGCCACTGCGGTAATGCTCGTTCATGTATCCCTGCATTGCCGATCTATCCATTGTGCTAATGCCATCATGGTATCCAAGTATAGGACGGCCCAGTGGTTGGTCGGGGTATGCTGCAATTTGAAATAAATCATAAACAACATCATCGGGGGTATCGTTGGCCTGATTGATTTCTTGTAAAATAACGCCCCGCTCACGCTCGAATTCGTCGCCGTCCAACGTTGCGTTAATAACTAAATCTGAAACTATATCGATGGTTAGGCCAATATCTTCTTTCAGGGTTTTTGCATAATAAGCGGTGGTTTCCCGCGAGGTATAGGCATTGATATGCCCGCCAACGGCCTCTATTTCTTCGGCCAAGCTCTGGGCGGTGCGTTTGTGGGTGCCTTTAAATGTCATATGTTCAAGCACATGAGAAACCCCGCCAACTTGCGGCGCTTCAAACCTGGCACCAGCCTCAACCCATATTCCGGCAGATGTGGTTTCGACGCTGGCCATTTCATCCGTGACAACACGAAGGCCATTATCCAACGTGGTAATTTTTACGTTTTCAGGCATTAGTTATTGCTCTTACTTCTTTGAGAAAGGGTTTGCTCGATATAACCCCTAACCACATCAACACTGTTTTCCAACGCTTCACTGCGTTCAGGTCTTTCCAGCAAATCGGAAAGATGGCCCGGCAATTCA
Source organism: Thalassospiraceae bacterium (assembly GCA_030638205.1). GTDB lineage: Bacteria > Pseudomonadota > Alphaproteobacteria > Rhodospirillales > Magnetovibrionaceae > DAOVVL01. The sequence goes on along the minus strand of DAOWFB010000125.1, from coordinate 217 downwards.
GGGTGTTCACCTGATGCATCCATAACCGCATCGGGAAATTTAGCCGGATGCGCGGTTGCTAAAACAATTATTGGCGTATCGTTTTCTTTTCGTTTGGCCCGGGCCGCACCCAACCCAATGGCCGAATGGGGATCAAGTAACATTTTGTTTGAACCGTAAACATCGCTAATAATTTTCTTGGTGGCGGCATCGTCAAACCGTGCCCCATCAAAGCGGG
>DAOWFB010000153.1 GCA_030638205.1 Thalassospiraceae bacterium | reverse complement strand
GTTAGTTTCCATATCCGCCAACACCGATATTAACGGGCGTTCAATGTTTTCATAAACGCTAACCATATGCTCATCCACAAGGCGCGGTTTTAGCAATTGATGAAGCTGCAATGTTATGTCGGCGTCTTCGGCGGCATAATCTAACGCTTTATCTAAGCTCACATAATCAAAGGTTACTTTTGATTTGCCGGTTCCTGCCACGTCTTTGAATTTTATTGTTTCCACACCCAAATGCAGCAATGCCAATTCATCCATGCCGTGGCCATGTAGGCCGCCTTCTAGCACGTAACTTATGACCATGGTGTCATCCACAGGGGCGACATCAATGCCGCCGCGTGCCAAAATTACCTGATCGTATTTTATATTTTGCCCAACCTTTAATACGCCGGGGTCTTCTAACAACGGTTTTAGTATTGCCAATGCTTTTTTAATTTCTATTTGTTTTGGCGCGCCCGCATTTTTATTGCCTTCACCATCACCAAGATCAAACGCCCCTTGGGCTGGTGCGCCACGATGCGCCAGCGGAATATATGCCCCCTGCCCCGGTTTATATGAAAGAGATACCCCAACTAAATCGGCCTCCATGGAATCGAGCCCGGTGGTTTCGGTATCCACCGCAACTATGCCTGCATCAAATGCACCGGCTACCCAACGTTCAAGGGCGGCCTCGTCTTGCACCAATTCGTAAGTTGTTTCCAAGGGTTGCTTTGGGGTAGCGGGCGCGGGGCTATCCTTAACAGTGGCACCAGCAGTGACAGCGGTGTTCTTTACGGCGGCCTTTGGCGCGTCAAAGCCTTGGGCTTCCATCTTTTTTAGCAATGACTTAAAATTATTTTCTGCCAAAAAAGACATCATTTTATCGGGGTCGGCGGGGTACAAAATAAAATCATCTAAGGGCATTTCAATTGGAACGTCTTTTTTTAACGTGACTAAATCTCTGGAAATGCGGGCTTGTTCGGCTTGCTCTATTAAATTTTCACGCCTTTTATTTTGTTTTACCTTGTGGGCATTTTCTAACACGCCATCCAAATCACCATATTCATTTATTAATAATGCCGCGGTTTTTACGCCAATACCGGCAACGCCCGGAACATTATCGGAGCTATCGCCAGCCAATGCCTGCACATCAATTACCCGTTCTGGGCCAACGCCAAATTTTTCAAACACTTGATCTGGGCCAATAATTTTATCTTTCATGGCATCAAGCATGGTTATACCGGGGCCGACTAATTGCATCAGGTCTTTATCAGATGAAACTATTGTTACTTCTATGCCGCGTGCCTGTGCCTGGACGGCATAGGTTGCGATTAGGTCGTCTGCTTCATAACCTTCCATATCAACCGATTTTAAATCCATGGCTTCAACCGCATCACGCACCAATGCAAATTGGGGGATAAGGTCATCGGGTGCCGGTGGGCGGTGGGCTTTATATTCAGGATAAATGTCGTTGCGAAAAGTTTTACGCGCACGATCCAACACCACCGCCACGGCATCGGCATCGGTATCTTCGACCAATTTCATTATCATTTTGGTAAAACCATAAACCGCACCAACGGGGGTTCCGTCGCTACGCGTCATGGGCGGCAAGGCATGATAGGCACGGAAAATAAAGCCCGAGCCATCAATTAAAAAAAGGTGCTTCATATTAACGCTGGCCTTAATATTCTTAAATCAATGTCCGCCGGAAACTTTGGCATTGGGGTCCATGGTGAAATTCTGGCCACAATAGGGGCAATCAGCGGAATTTGTATGGGTATTTATTTTTATAAATACCCGTGGGTGGCCGCTTGTTGCGCCCACACCATTACCATGGCCCTCGCAAGATATGGTTGTGTCTTGAACCACTACGGACGTATTGTTCGATAAATTGTTTGGCAAATTTATGTCTCCCTTTGCGCCCGGCTCTATTTAGACCTATATGATTACAAAGATAATACTCATAAGGATATAAGATGGCCACCCAACCAAAACAATCATTGGAAATGCCAGTAAACGCCGTAGAAGTGCGCGATTTAACAAAAATCTACGCCGCATCTAAAACTGCGCCTGAAAAACACGCATTAAAAAGTATTTCGTTAGACATCCCCCGGGGGTCTTTTTTTGGGCTTCTGGGGCCAAACGGGGCGGGAAAATCAACGCTAATAAATATATTGGCAGGGCTAATTAACAAGTCTTCCGGTTCGGCAAGCATTTGGGGCTATGACACAGAAAATGAAATGCGGGCCGCAAGACGCTCTATTGGGGTTGTGCCACAGGAATTAAATCTTGATCCATTTTTTACCCCGCGCGAATTGCTGGATTTACAAGCGGGTCTATATGGGATCCCTTCAAATGAACGGCGCACCGATGAAATACTAGAGGCCGTCGGCCTTTCCGATAAGGCCCATTCATACGCTCGCACACTTTCCGGTGGTATGCGCAGGCGCTTGCTTGTGGCCAAGGCCCTTGTCCACAGCCCCCATGTTCTGGTGCTAGACGAACCAACCGCAGGGGTCGATGTGGAACTGCGCCGACAGTTGTGGGAATATGTGCGCAAGCTAAACGCCGAAGGCACCACCGTTTTGCTGACAACGCACTACCTTGAAGAGGCCGAAGAACTATGTGATCGCATTGCCATTATAAACCACGGCCGGGTGGTCGCCTGTGATGATACCAAAAACCTAATGGGCAGACTTGATTCCAAACGGGTCACGGTGGTGCTTAACGATGAAATAAGCGAGATACCTGATAGTTTAAAAGGTTTTGATGTAAGTTTAAGCGACGGGCGGGTATTGGAATTTAATTATCAGCCAAGCAAAATACGTTCGGGTGAAATAGTTCGGGCGGTTCAAGCGGCGGGCCTAAGATTCGCAGAAATAGTCACCAAAGAGCCAGAACTTGAGGATATTTTCGTTCAGATCACCAACGCGGCGGAAAACATGGAAGACCAGTAATACACATAAAATACTACTATTTTTTCCTTGTTTATGAACAAGCCAGCCCTCATCTCCATTTATATCTGATTGCAGTTGTAGTCGTTGCATTGATGCAACTCTAGAATGCATTGGTTGTTGACAATTATTAATACTCGTTTAACTTGCATTTGTAAAATATAATAATCTAAAAAAATTGAGTTAATTTATGGAAAAATTACCGCCTAACCATAATAAAAAACCTGTTATCGAGCCTGCTGAACAAGATAAATCGGATCTCCCCAATTTGGCTGACTATGCCAAACCGATACCGGCAGAGGCCCTAAAAAGCCTGCGCCTAGTAATGTGTCAGGCAAACCACCTGTCTTTGGATGTGGGAAATTGCGCTGATTGCATTAATCCAGATGCCTGCGAAAAAAAGGTAAGCGAAGTTGAAGAGTTCATCACAGAACTGCACCAACAAAAAGAAAAGGGAGCTGCAAAAACTAGGCAATAAACAAAATTAGCTAGCCTGAAGCTTTTCACCAATTTTTTTTGCGCCCAGCGTTTCACGGGCCTTGGCATATTTTTCATCATGCCAAAACATAGAACAACCATTGCAGCCCAACCCACAACAACTGTCCAGCCCCTGGGCCGGGGTTTTTCCGGTATGGGCACGACCTTTTAATGTTGGCCGTTCATCGCGGTTTTCACGCAAGCCGCGCTCAACATCCATGGCAATTAAATTTCCCTGTAACAATGCTTGCTGGTCTTCGTTTAAAATGGCTTCGGTCCGACCAACGGTCATGGGCGGTAGCAGTTTTTTAATGTTGGAAATGTCTTCGTTATGAAATGCGCTGGCGTTTATGCGAATTGCGTTTTTTTGATTGGCCCCCGGATTTGCGCTGTTTGATACCACGCCACTGTTGGCGTTTGTGTATTCATACATACGTAAACGAATTGGCTCTAGCTGGCCGGGGGAAAGAAATTCTATGACCGAGCCTTCTTTTAAACCGTTGCGCGGGACAAATATCATATCGTCACCTTCCCAGCGCAAAATGGATCCGGCAAATAACCAGCCGCCAACGGTTGCGCTGCGGTCATAATTATGTGCGATGTTGCTAACGCGACCATCGTGAAAACCCAATGAATAGCCCCGATTTTGCAGGGTATAGATCTCGCGCAAATATGGCTCGGGTGACCAGTTTTCAGGGTCGCGGTACCATGCATCAATGGCTTGGCGGTATGCGTGGGCGGTAATGGCGGCGTAATATTCTGATTTATTGCGACCTTCGATTTTTAGGCTATCGACACCTAGGGCCAAATAATCATCTAGCTTGCCCATCAGGCACAGATCTTTGGCGTTCATTATATATGAGCCACGATCGTCTTCTTCTATTTTCATTAATTCGCCGGGGCGGTATTCTTCTTCTAGGTAAAAATCAAAATCAT
>DAOWFB010000085.1 GCA_030638205.1 Thalassospiraceae bacterium | reverse complement strand
ATCATTGATGGCTTGTCGGATTTGCGTGCTTTTTCGATGGCCGCTTCAATGGCTGCCGGGTCGTGGCCGTCAATCGCCTGAGTGTCCCAACCGGATGCTTCAAAACGGGCACATTGATCGTCGATCAATGTAAGGTTGGTGTTGCCATCGATACAAATTTCGTTGTCATCCCACATTACAATCAGTTTATTTAATTTCAAATGGCCAGCCATTGAAATTGCTTCTTGTGAGATGCCTTCCATCAGGCAACCATCACCGGCAATGGTGTAGGTATAATGATTGGAAATATCGTCACCGTAACGGGTCGCTTGCATTTTTTCAGCCAGCGCCATGCCCACTGCGGTGGTGATGCCTTGGCCCAATGGGCCGGTGGTGGTTTCAATACCATCGATGTGACCATATTCAGGGTGGCCAGCAGTTTTGGAACCCATTTGACGGAAATTACGAAGATCATCCATGGTGATGTCATCAACACCTGAAAGATACAGCAGAGAATACATCAGCATTGAACCATGACCGGCAGAAAGCACAAAGCGATCACGGTCAGCCCATTTGGTATCCTTCGGATCAAACTTCATAAATTTGGTGTAGAGCACGGTAGCAACATCGGCCATGCCCATTGGCATTCCGGGGTGTCCGGATTTTGCTGCCTGAACTGCATCCACTGAAAGAAAGCGGATTGCGTTAGCCATTTCGTTATGTGTTGCGGTCATTAATATTCTCCCTGAATGAAAATTTTAAATTGCGTGTTGGCCAAGTGCTGCCTTGACCATGTGATAAGTAATTAATAGTTCGGAAAGAGCCAAAGGATGGCTCAGTGACAAATGATTATCTGCATCGCGAAAGTTACCAACGTTACGTCGAAGGTGTTGTGCCTCTGGAATCAAGTTCCATAATAAATCTTCTACTGCGCTTGCTCTTTTGTCGGAGATATCGCCAGCAATGTCCAGCACATCTACAGGTTTTCCGTCTTCGTCACGGGCAAGCTCCAAACGAAACCCTTTTTTTGCAGCGCCTGCCTCAAGCACCGGCGAAAGATCTGGATGCGGCAATGTTGGTCTTAGGGTATGGCGAACGTTAAGATGTGCGCCGGTTTCTGTATTATTAGCGCCGGGCGGATAAAAAGAAACCACCATATCGGCGTATCTTCGCTGTGGCTGTATAAACGTCTCGCTGTCCTCGCTCCGTTTGGCCAGTATTTCCATCACCCTACTTTCAGAATAATTTCTTACCTTTGTGTCGCGTTGGATTTTCCATTTTGTGCGCAAGCCTTCTTCCGGCTCCAAAAACAGCTTAACGTCATAGCAATCGCGCATGGATCTGGTTGCGTAACCCAGCAGCCCTTCGAGAATCACGTATTCACGCGGCTCCACATGCTGGCACGGGCCAAATGTACCGGAGGCGTGATCGTAAAAAGGTTTTAAAATTGGCTGTCCTTGGCGTAAAAGACCGACGTGTTGTTCGAGAATATCAATGTGATTTGCTTCGGGGTTAAGTGCGGTAATGCCGCGCTTGGCACGGGTCGCGCGGTCAATGCGATGATAATCATCGGTACAAATGCAAACTACTTTTTCCGGGCCGAGAATTGCAGAGATTCCGTCAGCGATGGTGCTTTTGCCGGACGCTGAATCGCCGACAACTCCTAATATAACCGGACGCTTTATGCGCTTGAACGGCATTTTGTTTTTTACTTTCCCTGTAGCCCTCTGGCCCTGTAGCCCTCTGGCCCTGTGGTCCCGTAGCCCACCCGGCCATTGCCCGGCACCACGGGTGCGGCAAATACTGGGTAGGTTTTCAGCAGTAATAAACCCCAACGCATGGGCAAGGCGAAACACCCTCAAGGGGGTTATTGTTATTTCTTTTGGGTGGGGTTTTACCCACACCTTATGATGGGTAAAGAGTACTTTAGCAACAATGCCTAACAAGCTAATTTATAATGATTCTGTTAAAATCCACTGGTGTTTAGATAGCACGCAACCGCCTGCGCCCGATTTTTAACATCAAGCTTGCCATAAAGATTCTTGAGATGAAATTTCACCGTATTAAGCGAAATGGAAAAATCACCAGCTATCTGTTGATTGGTTTGCCCCAGAGAAAGCGATGCCAGCAATTCCTGCTCGCGCGAAGTAAGGCATGAAAATGGATCATTGTTAGGCCTGCTCATATCCATGAATGGAAAGACCATGCGCCCCTCAGCCACGGCCAACACCGTTTCCAAAAGCACGCTTGGGTGGTCTGTTTTCGGGCAAAAACCCGCACCGCCAAAACGCATTACCTGGCGTGGAATATCGGGAGATCCATTGCCGGTAAATACAATGACGCGAGGTTTTTTTTCGGATTTTTGCAACGCCTGAAGAACGCCCTGACCCGAAAGATAGGGCATGTTCCAGCCAATTATACCAATATCAAAGCTAAGTCTTTCCACTGCCTCAAGGAACCGTTCGCCGTCGGCTGCGGTGGCCACAAGATGAAAACGCTCATCTTGCTCGAACAATTGGACAAGTCCGGAAAGTATCAATGGTGACTTATCGGCCACCACAATGTCTACGGTTGCCCTTGGCTGGCTGGTTTCGGTATTCAAGTAAGTCCCCTCGTTAGCTCTTGATTATTGCACCCCCGAATGGGTAGGAATTGATTTATCAGCTTCTAATATCAAAAGCAAAGTCTCATTTTACAATTCTGACTGAAACGTCTTGCGTCAACAATTTACACAATAGGTGTATGTTATTGTTTTCTAATAAAAAAATTCTGTGTCAGTTGGTGTTTAAAACCATAAAATTATGTATTTTATACACAAATTTTTGTGTGTTAGTAGGTATGTACAAGGCGCAACGAATTTGTGGTGCCACAATCAAGGGACCTTAAAAAGGCCTAAAAAAGGGGAGTTTAATAAAATGAAAAAAGCCCTTCTAACAACTGCATTGGGTGTAGCAGTTTTATTTACAACACCTGCGCTGGCAGGTAGCGGTGGCGCCACACCAAGTGCCGAAAATTTAAATGGTGCATTGCTGGCTTCAGGCTGCGTTGTCTGTCACGGACAAGGCGGCGATAGCCAAGGGCACATACCATCGATTGACGGCCTAAATAAATTTCAGATGGTAAACGCCTTAATGGAATTCAAATCAGGGGCTCGCAAAGGCACGATAATGCCACGCATCGCACCGGGATATACCGACGCCCAGATAGAAGCCATCGCTAGCGAAATTGCTGGAAATTAAGGGGAGAATGAAAAATGTCTAACGCAAAATACAATAATACTTCACGCCGTGATTTCCTAAAAATAGCAGGCGCAACAGGTGCTGCTGCATCCGCATTTGCCATTGGCGGCTGTGCCATGGGCCCATCGGGTACCGGACCACGAGTTGTTGTGGTTGGTGGCGGGTTTGGCGGGGCAACCGCAGCGCGTTACGTTAAAAAGTTTGGGCCTGACTTCCGGGTTACACTTATTGAACCGCAAACCAGTTATGTAACTTGCCCATTTTCTAATGCGTATCTAGGCGGCATTGTAGATCTCAATACCATTACCCATGGATACAGCGGGCTAAGTAAGATTGGTGTACATGTTGTTCATGATATGGTTACAGGTCTTGATGGTGCAGCTGGAACCGTTACCCTTTCATCTGGCAAGGTTGTTGAGTATGACCGCCTTATCGTTTCACCGGGTATTGATTTTAAATGGAACATGGACGGATACGACGAAGCAGCAAGCATGCTGGTGCCACACGCCTACAAAGCTGGCAGCCAAACGGTTCTACTTAAAAAGCAACTAGAAGCAATGGATGATGGCGGTACGGTAATTATCGCACCACCAGGAAACCCATTTCGTTGCCCTCCTGGGCCATACGAACGGGCATCCATGATTGCGTTTTATCTGAAAAATCACAAACCTCGTTCAAAGGTTCTTATTCTTGATCGTAAAGATAAGTTCTCAAAACAAGGTGCATTTACAGAAGGCTGGAAAAGAAGATACGGCAATATGATTGAATGGGTTCCGGCAAAAGACGTTGGAATAATTTCATCCGTAGATGCTGGCGCAAGGTCTATTTCCACAGAAATGGATACCCATAAAGCAGACGTGCTTAACTTCATTCCCAACCAAAAAGCAGGCAAGGTAGCCCACGCTATGGGTCTTACCGGTGGTGGCGACTGGTGCCCAGTTGATCAGATTACATTTGAATCATCGGTTGTTCCCGGTGTTCATGTAATTGGTGATGCTGCGGTAATAAAAGGAATGCCAAAATCAGGTAATGCCGCCAATTCACAAGCAAAAGTTTGTGCCTGGGCTGTTGTTCAGCTGCTTTCTGGCGCAACAGAAGTCGAGCCAGCCGTTACTTCAAACACTTGTTATTCGTTGGTGTCAGACGATTATGGCATCCACGTATCGGTAATTTGGAAAGGCACAGCCGAAGGATACAAAAAAACCAGCGGCGGTGTAGCCCCTGCAAATATGGACGATGCATTCCGCAAAGCCGAGGCAGGATATGCCCACGGTTGGTACGCGAATATTTCTCACGATATTTGGGGATAAGCACTTAGCAAAAACCAAATTATAGTCTAATGAAAAAGCGGGATCAGCAATGGTCCCGCTTTTTTACGTTTCCGTGGTAAAGCTCCATGCAATCGGCGCCGGACAAGCCTAGCACCCGATATAGCGATTGGTTGTTATTATCGTTTTTGTTTTTTACCAACGGCTCAAGAATGTATGAACGAAGGGGCGTGTAATCGCGCGACAACAACAACACATCCCTGCCCTCGGCAATATAATCATTAACCACGCTTAATGGTTTCCATCCGCTACCCGCCACATAAATTTTGTTTGTCCAGATATTGTGCCAGACAAAGTTTTTTAAACTTTCCTGCAACCGTGCATTCATTGATGGGGTGTGCCAAAGACCGTGGGATATTCCACATTCGGGTAGTGTGCAAGTATGGGCTCCTATTAAAATAGCGTTTGGAAATTTATCCAGCTCTAGACTAATGGCGGCCATATCTTTTTTCTGTATATCCCTGTCCGTATTAATTACGTCGATATTGAAAAATAATACGGCGATGGAAAAAAATATGGATGAACCAAGAATGTATGACAGCAACCTATTTTTGAATGCAGCCGCCAGCCCCGTCATCGTGCTCGATCGAAAAATCCAAATAACCCCGATAAAAGTAATAAACGATGTCGGCAATAGATAGCGCGGACTAAAATGCTTTAGAACCAGCGCCGTTCCAACAATTGAAACAAGGAACAAAACACCCGGAATTATAAAATCAGGATCTGTAATTTTTTTATTTTTAAGAAACGATTTAACCGCAACAACCGCCAAGGAAACGCTAACAATATAAAACAAAGCATATTTCCACAAAAGAAATGCTGCGTTCGCGGACATCGAAGAAAGATTAATTCCAACCTTCTCGCCAGCTCCGTATCTTTCTGATGAAACGATTAACCCCAAAACCCAGTTAACATGTTCACCAAATTTTGGCCATGCCGGTAATGTAAAAATAAGAAACCCAATAATGGTAAACGCTATACCCGTAGCTATTTTCTTTTTTGACCCCAAAAGAAGCAACAGCCCAAGCAATGGTAGGAAAGTAAGCTTTACCGCAACCCCAAAACCACAAACAATACCAACGCCAACAGATGAAACTTTATTATTTTTAGCAAAAAAAACCGGTGCAAAAAGACCTATTAAAACCAACGACGCAGCGATTAATAATGCCTCTGGTGAAAAATATACAATTCTTACCGCAACTGCGCGAAATATCAGCGGAGTACTTTGAAACAGCATTGCCGCAACAACGGAACCGGTGGCGTTAAAAATTTTTTTACCAACATACATATTGGCTAATACATTTATTGCCAATAATGTAACTGAGACTGAATAAATATACGCTTCAGGATTTTCAAGTGCCGCACTAACTACATCGCCCCCCGCCCCGACAATCGACCAATGCAGATAAACAACTATTGCCGCCAGAACCTGTAATGGTGTTCCCGGGTGATCGATATGATCAGGTGGGTTGCCATCAAGAAGCGTAAGGGCATTAAATAAATAAGTGTAAACCGGGTCGTGGTTATAAAAATGCCCACCCGCAAATGCCGGTGATATGTGCGAAAGATATACAAATCCTGCTACCGCCAACGCCATCGGAAAAAACAGCAGCAACCATACACTGTGCGTTTTGGGAGACATATCAGACACTATTCACTCGATTCTCCAAATGGTTTATTAAGATTACTATTTTATTGAGATTGCTGGGCGTTTATTTATATTCAATTATCTTGTATTAGATTCTAACATTTAAGGAGTTTTATCCATGCGATTAATACTTGCCATTATTGTTCCGTGGTTTCAATTTTTTACCATTGGACGCCCCATTGCTGGCATAATCTGCCTTGTTTTACAGATTACACTAGTTGGTTGGATTCCTGCGGCAATTTGGTCGGTATACGCCCTTAGCCAATACAAGACAGATCAAAAAATAAAGGCCGCAACCGGCAATTAGTGTAACTGATTAAAAAAATAAATTTTCGGAGCTAGCCTATGGCCAATATAGATTTTAAAAAATACCGTGTCCCAGTTGTGAAGCTGCTGGTGGTATCGCTGCTTGTCGGCATGATGCTAGCGTTTTTCGACATGAAACCAGAAGAGCTATTGGCCAGTCTGGGCGATACGGTTAAGTCGATTTTTCAGGTATTGGTTTCATTTGTTGAATGGATGGTTCCCTATGTGCTTTTAGGCGCTGTGGTGGTT
>DAOWFB010000056.1 GCA_030638205.1 Thalassospiraceae bacterium | reverse complement strand
GCGTATCGTTTTCTTTTCGTTTAGCCCGGGCCGCACCCAGCCCAATGGCCGAATGGGGATCAAGCAACATTTTGTTTGAACCGTAAACATCGCTAATAATTTTCTTGGTGGCGGCATCGTCAAACCGTGCCCCATCAAAGCGGGCACTAATGTTTTTCATAAAATCATCGTCAACCGCATAAGTGCCGGTTTTGCCGAAGCCTGCCATAATTTCTGAAACTTTTTTCCCATCGCGTCCGGAAAGTTCAAACAGCAAACGTTCAAAATTACTGGATATTCCAATATCCATTGACGGGCTAATGGTATGGACAACGTCGCGTAGCTCCATTTTTCCGCTTTCGATAAAACGGATAAGAACATCATTGGCATTTGATCCAATAATTAATTGTTCAACCGGCAATCCCATCTTGGTTGCGGCAAATCCAGCAAATACATTGCCGAAATTTCCGGTGGGAACCGCAAAGGAAACTTTTTTATCGGGTGCGCCAACTTGCAGGGCCGAATAAAAATAATAAACTACCTGTGCCAATATGCGGGCCCAGTTAATGGAGTTCACGGCTGAAAGATGAACCCGGTCACGGAATTCGTTATCATCGAACAGTGCTTTGACCGTGTTCTGACAATCATCAAACGTTCCCTTTAACGCAATGTTGTGAACGTTATCTGATAAAACGGTTGTCATTTGTTTGCGCTGAACTTCGGAAACTTTTCCTTCGGGGTGAAGAATAAAAATTTCGATTGCGTCGCGATCGCGGCATGCTTCAATAGCAGCCGAACCGGTATCGCCCGAGGTGGCGCCGGCAATGGTTATTTTTTGCCCGCGCTTTTTTAATATGTGGTCAAACAGATGGCCCAGAAACTGCAACGCGTAATCTTTGAACGCCAATGTCGGCCCATGAAATAGCTCTAAAACGTATTCGTTTTCATTTAGTTTCACCAATGGGGCAATATCTGGGTGGTCAAAATTGGCGTATGCTTTTTCAGCAAGCCTACTTAATTCCTGTTCGCTGATGGATCCTTCAACAAATGGTGTCATAACCTTTACCGCCAGCTCGGCGTAGCTAAGGTTTTTCCATGATGCTATTTCATCTAGGCTTATGGTTGGCCATACTTTGGGCACATAAAGCCCGCCATCACGCGCTAGCCCGGCTAGGACTACATCGTCAAAGCCAAGTTCCGGTGCCTCGCCGCGGGTGCTAATATACTTCAAAGGTGTTTTTGTCCTAAAGTAGTTATGTATGGATGCGCTTAATTCTTACCCCCTACATAATGGGGTAAGGCTAAAATGGCAATTGGGAAGGTTTTCTTTGTTATGACACTAGGTTTTATCACAGTTTTGCTGACATACCAGCTTGTGGGGGAGGTCATATCAAAGGGCCTTGATCTGCCTTTGCCCGGCCCGGTGGTGGGAATGGGATTGCTATTTATAACCCTGCTTATTCGTGGCGGCTTGCCCGAGGGGCTTAAAAAAACATCGCAGGGGCTGCTTTCTCACCTTTCCCTTTTGTTTGTGCCCGCCGGTGTTGGGGTGATGATGCACATGCACCTTTTAGCCAATGAATGGCAGGCCATTTCCGTGGCGTTGGTGGCAAGCACCGCGTTAACGGTTTTGATTACCGCAGCCGTCATGGTTGGCCTTACACGGTTAACCGGCGATGCCCCCAGCAATGAGGAAATAAAACGTGACTGAGGGTCTTTATCAGGTATGGGTCTATCTTTCGACCGAGCCATTATTGGGCCTTACGGTTACGTTAATTGCCTATCAGGCTGGAATGTGGATTTATGCCAAGGGCAAGCTCAACCCGTTACTTAATCCGGTTTTGATAGCGGTTGTAATTTTGGTCGGGCTATTAATGCTAACCGGAACCGATTATCAAACATATTTTGATGGGGCAAAATTTGTTCATTTCATGCTTGGCCCGGCAACCGTTGCCTTGGCGGTTCCGCTTTATTCACAGTTTCAAAAAGTTCGCTCAACATTTCCGGTTATACTGGCATCAATTCTTGTGGGCTCGGCTACCGCAACGCTAAGCGCAATCGGTATTGCCTGGATGATGGGTGCTTC
>DAOWFB010000071.1 GCA_030638205.1 Thalassospiraceae bacterium | reverse complement strand
TGGATGGTGCCGGGACACTTTGCACTTTTCTGTCTATGTGCGCCCCGACAATGGTTTATGAAAATATTTGGCGCATAATAGGAGCGCACTTCCAAGCCTGCAAGCCTTTGAAGTAATTCCGTCCCACCCTTTAGAGTATATGCCCAAGGTCTGGCTCTGTGGTAAAAGTGCTTAAATCAATTTAATAAAATCAATTTTATGGGGGTTTTGAAATATGACTGCATCTCGTCGTCCACTTATAGCCGGAAACTGGAAAATGAACGGCAAAACTGCCGATGGAGTTGCTTTGGCCTCTGCTATTGCTGAAAAAATGAAGGCAGCAGGCGATGTTTCCTTTGATTTGCTGGTTTGCCCTCCATTTACACTTGTTTCCAAGGTTGGCGACGCTACCCGTGGTTCCGGCGTCATGCTGGGCGGGCAGGACTGTCATATGGCCTCATCTGGCGCTCATACGGGCGATACCTCAGCAGAAATGCTGGCGGATTTAGGCTGTAATTCTGTAATAGTGGGCCATTCAGAACGTCGTACCGACCACAAAGAATCCGATGAATTGGTGCTGGCCAAGGCTGAGGCCGCCCACGCAAACGGCCTTATTGCCGTTATATGTATTGGCGAAACCGAGGCCCAGCGCGATGGGGGCAAAACCCTTGATGTTAACGGCAGCCAAGTTGCAGGCTCGGTTCCTGCCGGTTCTACGGCCAAAAACACCGTTATTGCCTATGAGCCGGTTTGGGCCATCGGCACCGGCCGCACCCCAACCAACGACGAAGTTCAGGAAGTTCATGCTTTTATAAGGGCAGAATTAGCTAAAAAAGTGGGTGAGGCTGAAGCTAATGCCATGCGCATCCTTTACGGTGGATCCATGAAGCCCGGCAACGCTAAAGAGCTAATAGCCCTTGCTGACGTTGATGGTGGTCTTATTGGTGGAGCCAGCCTTAAGGCGGAGGATTTCTGGGCCATAGCTCAAGCATCAGTCTAGGCATCAGACTGGGTATCAGACTGGGCATTTGGCTAAAAAGGCCTAAAATCCAATAAATACCTTAAAAACACCTCAGTAACGATGGAAAAATACTAGCCAAGCAGGCTTTTTGGGGCTAAATACGGCCCCAACAAGTGAACATCAACAGGATTTACGCTCATGATTACCGTTGTTTTAGTTATACATCTGATGCTGGCCATCTCCTTGATAGGCGTTGTGCTTATTCAGAAAAGCGAAGGCGGCGCATTGGGTATGGGCGGCGGCGGCGGCGCAGGCGGCGGTGGGTTTATGACCGCACGCGGTACCGCAAATTTGCTTACCCGCACCACGGGAATCCTGGCAGCACTTTTCATGACTACTTCTATTATTTTGGCTATTTTAAGCGGCGCAGGTCAGGAACGTAGTTCCATTCTGGATAGTTCAGAAATTGCACCGATTTCTACACCCGCGCCCGATAGTGCGCCAAGCGTTCCGGTGGCTAAATGATGGAGCGATCGCTTCAAACGGTTAAAAAAATTATATCAGAGGCGGCTTTAGATAAGTCGCCTCTTTTTTTTGTAAAAATTTTTATTTTTATTCGTCAAATGCTTTGCCCTTTAAACAGACTCGGATATAGTCACATTCCATGACGCGTTTCATTTTCATAACCGGCGGCGTGGTATCCTCACTTGGTAAAGGTTTGGCTTCTGCAGCACTTGGCGCGGCGCTTCAAGCGCGCGGATACAAAGTTCGCCTGCGCAAGCTAGACCCATATATTAATGTGGATCCCGGAACCATGAGCCCTTATCAGCATGGCGAGGTTTACGTTACTGACGATGGGGCCGAAACGGATCTTGATCTTGGCCATTATGAACGCTTTACTTGCGTTGATGCTCGCCAATCAGACAACGTAACAACTGGCAAAGTTTATTCCGAGGTTTTGGCCAAGGAGCGTCGCGGTGATTATCTGGGCGCGACCGTTCAGGTTATTCCACACATTACCGATTACATAAAAGAATTCGTCATGGGCCATGTGGGCGATGAAGATTTCATGTTAATCGAAATTGGCGGAACCGTTGGCGATATTGAAAGCCTGCCGTTTTTAGAAGCCATTCGTCAATTGGGTAACGAGCTTGGCCGTGAGCGTGCGCTTTATATGCACCTGACGTTGCTTCCGTATATTCCAACGGCGGGCGAACTTAAAACTAAACCAACCCAACATTCGGTCAAAGAACTATTGGCGGTTGGTATTCAGGCAGATATTTTACTGTGCCGTGCCGACCGTGAAATTCCCGAAGGCGAACGTAAAAAGATTGCACTGTTTTGCAATGTTCCATTTGAAGCAGTTATTCCGGCGCTTGATGTTTCAACAATTTATCAGGTTCCTATTAGCTATCACGAACAAGGTCTGGACGAACAGGTTTGCAAACGCTTTGGCCTTGATGCACCAAAGCTTGATTTATCGCGTTGGAAAGAAATTGTTGAACGGGTAACAAAACCCGAAGGCGAAGTAACCATTGCCATTGTTGGTAAATATGTTTCACTGCTTGATGCATATAAATCATTGTCCGAGGCACTTACCCATGGCGGCATTGCAAACAGCGTTAAGGTAAATCTTGTTTGGTTTGATGCAGAAGTGTTCGAGCGCGAAGACGTTGTTCAATATCTTGACGGTGTTCATGGAATTTTGGTTCCCGGAGGTTTTGGCGAGCGCGGCACCGAAGGCAAGATAGAGGCGGTTCGCTTTGCCCGGGAAAGAAACATCCCTTACTTTGGTATTTGTCTGGGTATGCAAGTTGCGGTTATTGAAGCCGCGCGCAATATGGCAAACATTGATGGCGCCGGTTCTACCGAACTTGGCAAACCCAAAGAACCGGTTGTTGGTCTGATGACCGAATGGGCCAGAGAAGGCGAGCTGGAAAAACGCGCCAAAAAAGGTGACCTTGGTGGAACCATGCGTTTAGGTGCTTATCCTTGCGTCCTTGCCAAGGGCAGCCGGGCCTTTGATATTTATGGCGCGGACGAAATAAGCGAACGTCACCGCCATCGTTACGAGGTAAATACATCTTATAAACTCCAACTGGAAGACGCGGGCTTGAGCTTTTCCGGTATGTCGCCAGATGGTATTTTACCGGAAATTGTAGAAATTCCTGAACATCCGTGGTTTGTTGCCGTACAATTCCATCCTGAATTAAAATCGCGCCCGTTTGAACCGCATCCGTTGTTTGTTTCGTTTATTGATGCCGCGGTGCAGCAATCTAGATTGGTTTAAGGTACAAAATAGATGACAAAAGCTAGGCACATAAACGCAGGTCACGTTGCTTTTGGCAACGACCTTCCAATGGCACTTATTGCTGGGCCATGTCAGCTTGAAAACCGTGACCATGCCATGATGATGGCAACTGCATTAAAAGAGCTAACTGAAAAACTGGGCATTGGTTTTGTTTTTAAGGCATCGTTTGATAAGGCCAATCGCACATCCCTATCGGGAAAGCGCGGCAGCGGGCTTGAAAGTGCCATACCGGTATTTGATGAAATAAAATCAGAACTAGGTGTTCCTGTTTTAACCGACGTGCATGAAATAGAGCAATGCGAACAACTTGCGGGCCATGTTGATGTTTTGCAAATACCTGCGTTTCTTTGTAGGCAAACAGATTTGTTGGTGGCAGCTGCCAAGACTGGATTGGTGGTGAACGTAAAGAAAGGTCAGTTTTTGGCACCATGGGATATGAAAAATGTTGTCGCTAAAGTTAGCGATAGCGGAAACCAAAACGTCATGGTGACCGAGCGTGGTTCTAGCTTTGGCTACAACACATTGGTTGCCGATATGCGCTCGCTGCCACAAATGGCGTTTGACACCGGATTTCCGGTTATTATGGATGCGACCCATGCGGTGCAACAACCGGGTGGGGCGGGGACATCATCAGGCGGTGACAGACGCTTTGCCCCGGTGTTGGCTAGGGCTGCGGTGGCCGTGGGTGTCGCTGGTGTATTTATTGAAACCCATGATGACCCGGATAATGCACCAAGTGATGGTGCTAACATGATTGCACTAAAAGATATGCCAGCGTTTATTGAAACGTTGATGGAAATAGACAGGGTTGCGAAATCGCACCCGGTATCACTTTAGATAATATCAAGGAATAAACAATGACTGCCATTATAGATATTTATGCCCGTGAAATCCTCGACAGCCGTGGCAACCCGACGGTCGAAGTAGATGTAGTGCTTGAAACCGGATCAATGGGTCGGGCCGCGGTTCCCAGCGGTGCATCAACTGGTGCCCACGAAGCGGTTGAATTGCGCGACGGTGATAAATCACGTTATGGCGGCAAGGGCGTATTAAAAGCCTGCAAAGCAGTTAATGGCGAAATAGCAACCGCACTTAACGGTGCTAATGCCGAAGACCAAATTACCATTGACCGTGCAATGATTGAATTGGATGGAACCGAAAACAAATCCCGCCTTGGGGCAAATGCAATATTGGGTGTTTCATTGGCCGCCGCCAAAGCCGCCGCCGAAGAAGCCGCGCTGCCGCTTTATGCCTATCTTGGTGGCGTTCATTCACATTTATTGCCAGTCCCAATGATGAATATCATTAATGGTGGCGAACATGCCGACAACCCCATCGATGTTCAGGAATTTATGATTATGCCGGTTGGTGCATCTTCCATTGCCGAAGCGGTGCGCATGGGGGCCGAGGTTTTTCATTCACTTAAAAGCCTGCTCAGCGGTGCTGGGCACAATACCAATGTGGGTGACGAAGGCGGGTTTGCACCGTCGCTTAGCGGAAGCACCGAAGCCATCGAATATATTTTAGAAGCCATTGGTGCGTGTGGTTACAAACCGGGAACCGATGTGATGCTGGCCCTAGATGCTGCGGCGACCGAATTTTATGTTGATGGCAAGTATGAATTAAAAGGCGAAGGCAAAAGCCTTTCATCCGATGAAATGGTTAAATACCTTGCCGACCTAGCATCAAGCTATCCCATTTTTTCAATCGAAGACGGCATGGCCGAAGACGATTGGGATGGCTGGAAAACATTGACCGATGAAATTGGCGACAAGGTTCAGTTGGTGGGTGATGATTTGTTTGTTACCAACCCCAAACGCCTCAAAGACGGCATCACCAAAGGTGTTGCCAATTCAATTTTGATTAAGGTAAATCAAATCGGCACCTTGACCGAAACCTTGGAAGCCGTCGCCATGGCGCACAAGGCAAATTATACTTCTGTTATTTCTCATCGTTCGGGCGAAACCGAAGACACCACCATTGCCGATATTGCCGTTGCCACCAACGCCGGACAAATAAAAACAGGATCGCTTTCGCGCTCTGACCGCCTTGCCAAGTACAACCAGCTTATCCGTATTGAGGAAGAGCTGGGTGAGGCCGCAGTTTACGCCGGGCGCGATATTATCAAGCGGTAATCCATCCCAATAATACATATCAATAATTTTGGCGCTAATTCCATGTTAACGCTTAGGCGCACATAATATGCGTATGGGATTTTTTTTCGAAATAAAGCGCAGGGCAGGGCAGATTATTGGCCCGGTGGCCGGCATAACCATGGTGGTTTATTTTGCCTATCACGCCATACAGGGTGATCGCGGCTTTATTGCCTTGGGCAAGCTGGAAAATCAGGTGGGTGAGCTTAAAACCGATCTGGCTGATTTAAAAAAGAAGCGCATGAAGATTGAAAACCGAGTTTCTTTGCTGCGCCCAGATAGCCTTGACCCCGATATGTTAGAAGAGCGTGCCAGAATAGTTTTGGGTTACGCTAGAAACGACGAAATTATTTTGTTAGAATCCATGCCCGATACCCAGATGGAACTGGCATTATCCCCATCATCGATACCCGGCGCCATCCCCAGGCCGAGGCCCGTAATACCCGCGCTACATCAAGGAAATTAGGCAAAAATGCCCAGCGACTCCATTAACAAAGCAATAAACCCACCATCTGGGTCAATTGCCGTGACGTTTGTCACCCGCCTAAAGCCCGAAGCATACGATGACGGCTACGACGACGTTTCTGAACGAATGATTGATCTGGTCAAAGACCAGCCGGGGTTTTTAGGCGCGGAATCTACCCGTGGGGATGACGGTTTTGGTATAACCGTAAGCTATTGGAAAGATGATGCGTCCATAAAAGCGTGGCGCGAAAACCCTGAACACGCGGATGCCATGAAAAAGGGCATCGGTTGGTATGATGTTTACACCACGGTTAGGTCGGTAATCCGCTAATATT
>DAOWFB010000047.1 GCA_030638205.1 Thalassospiraceae bacterium | reverse complement strand
CAATAATAAACACTCCCACCGCCTGTATGGGGCCGACATTTATAAGCAGCAAATCGGTGTTGAATATGAACAGGAACGGCAATATTCCGGTACGGATGTCATACATGAAACCCTGAATACCGGTACGGATAGGATCGCCACCTGAAATAGCCGAGGCGGCAAACGCCGCCAAGCCCACCGGGGGCGTGTCATCGGCTAAAATACCGAAATAAAACACAAACATATGTACCGCGATTAACGGCACTATTAATCCCGATTGCGCCCCAACCGAAATAATAACCGGTGCCATCAGGCTCGATACCACAATGTAGTTTGCCGTGGTCGGCAGGCCCATGCCTAAAATCAGGCTAAGGACTGCAACCAAAAACAGCATCAACATCAAACTACCACCGGAAAGGAACTCGACAAATTCGCCCATTATTTGGTGCGCACCGGTTAGCGAAATGGTGCCGACAATAATGCCTGCCGCACCGGTGGCCACAGCAATACCAATCATGTTGCGCGCACCGGCGACCATGCCGTCAATGAACTGGCTCCAGCCATGTTTGATGCCGCCCATGTAATCGTGATCGCCCCGCAAAAATCCTTTTAGGCTGTGCTGGGTCAGGGCAATAAACATCATGGCCATGGTTGCCCAAAATGCCGATAGTCCCGGCGAGAAACGCTCAATCATTAAACACCAGACCAGCACCACGATAGGCAACAGATAATAAAGCCCAGTCTTAACCGTTGGCCCAAGCTCGGGCGTAACCAACATTTCTTTTATTAAATCATTGGGGTCTAAATCGGGCAGCGACGCCGCGATTTTAGCCAATGCAATGTAGGCCAGCACAAATATTGTCATGGCGGCATAAATTGTGTTTTCGCCAAACACGCCCTTGGTCCAACCGAGGCCGTAATAAATGGCACCGCCAAGCCCAGCCACAACAATAAAGCCCAAAAGAGCATTGGCAATGCGCTGTAAAATGCTACGTACTGGCCCGCTGCGGGGCAGGCCCTTAAGCCCCAGTTTTAATGCTTCCAGATGCACAATATAAAGTAGGGCGATATAGGAAATTAGCGCCGGTAAAAAAGCGTGACGAATAACGTCCATATAACTAATGCCGACATATTCAATCATCAAAAATGCAGCCGCACCCATAACCGGCGGGGTTAATTGGCCGTTGGTGCTGGACGCCACCTCAACCGCACCTGCTTTTTCTGCCGAGAAGCCCGTGCGTTTCATCAGTGGAATGGTAAAGGTGCCGGTAGTTACCGTATTGGCAATGGAGGATCCGGAAATAAGCCCGGTCATGGCGCTTGATAATACCGCTGCCTTAGCCGGGCCACCGCGATAATGGCCCAACATGGCCACGGAAGTTTTAATGAACCACGCGCCCGCGCCGGCTTTTTCTAAAATTGAGCCAAATAAAACAAACAGGAAAATCATCGATGCCGAAACGCCCAAGGCCACGCCATAGACGCCTTCGGTTTGCATCCAGTAATGACCCAATGCCTTGAAAAACGATGCGCCTTTCCATTGAATAACGTCTGGCAACCATGTTTGGTGGCCAAAAAATACATACATCATGAAAACCGATGCAACCACAACCAGCGGCAAGCCAAGTGCGCGGTAAGTGGAAATTAACAACACCGTCATGCCAATGGCCGATACGGTAATGTCGGTTGTTGTCCACAAGCCGGGACGTAGGGCAATCTCGTTTTTGAATACGGGCATGTACAAACACACCGCCACACCGACAAAGGCCAAAATCCAGTCGTACCAAGGAATTGATCGCCTAGGCGATGATTTAAATAAAGGAAACGCCGTTGCCGCCAAGAACATGGCGAAGGCCAAATGAATGGCACGGGCTTCATCGGAATTAAAGGTAAGGTTTACACCTAGAACGCGGGTCAGCCAAAACGGAACGTTGGACGAAATATAAATTTGAAAAAACGACCAAGCCAGCGGGACAAGAATTAGCATCTTGCCGGGTATGCCCGAAGGATTGCGTGCTCCGGTATCAGATTCGGCAACCATATCTTCAACGGCTGCTGTGTTTAGGCTTTCGCTTTCCGCCACCATTTTTCTTAAGCCTCCCCGCCTAAAAAATAAATAAATAAAAAAATACCGCCGGAGCAATTAAGCATCCGGCGGTGTTTTTTAAGTAGCTTAGTCAACTAAACCTAATTCTTGATAGGCTTTCCATGCACCAGGGTGCAGTGGCGCAGACAAGCCGTCTGTCACCATGGTTTTAGGATCAAGATTGGCAAATGCAGGGTGCAATTTGCGGAACATCTCGATGTTTTTCATTGTTTCGCTGGCAACGATATACGCAACTTCATTTGGTACGTTAGCTGAGGTAACGAAGGTTGCGCCAACACCAAAGGTTGTTACATCGTTTGGTGTGCCTGTGTACATACCACCGGGAACGGTGGCTGTACGGTAATAAGCGTTTTCTTTAACTAGCTTATCAATTGGCGCACCCTTAACTGAAACGATACTAACATCGCAAGAGGTAGTTGCTTCTTTGAGTGCTGCATTTGGATGACCAACGGTGTAGATCATTGCATCGATTTTATTATCACAAAGTGCGGCGGCCATTTCAGAACCCTTTAGCTCAGAAGCAAGCGCAAGGTCGCTCATCTTGATTCCGAATGCTTCCATGACAACTTCCATGGTGGCACGTTGACCGGAACCGGGGTTACCAACGTTGATACGTTTGCCTTTGATCTGGGTAAAGTCCTTGATGCCAGAATCAGCGCGGGCGATAAGTGTAAATGGTTCTGGATGAACCGAGAACATTGCGCGTAGTTCTTTAAACGCACCGGCATCTTTGAATTTAGATGTGCCGTTGTATGCATGATGCTGCCAATCGGATTGGGCAACACCGAATTCAAGCTCGCCTGCACGAATGGTGTTGATGTTGTAAACCGAACCACCGGTGCTTTCTGCAGAACAGCGAATGCCGTGTTCTTTACGAGTTTTGTTTACCAAACGGCAAATTGCACCGCCAGTAGGATAGTAAACACCAGTAACGCCACCGGTGCCGATGGAAACGAATTTTTGTTCAGCAGCATTTGCCGACTGAGCGCCAATCCCCATCAAAATACCAGTCGTTACGGCAATGGCACTTGCCATTTTCAATGTAAAAGATTTTTTCATAACAGAAGTATCCTCCCTTAATGTTTGTTTTGTTTGTTGATTTGTTACAATATTTTCCCGGATAGCAGTTTACGAGCATAAGCGGCATCCGCAAGGATTCGTTCGGATTTTTTTATATTTTTTACAACTTGGGCCACCAGTGCACCATTGTTTTCTGCAACTAGTCCATCTTGCGTATAAAGGTTATTTTCAAAGCCGACCCGGGGGTGACCACCCAGCATTACCGCGCGCTCAGCAACCAATGCTTCGCCTTTGCCAAAACCACATACGGCCCATGGGACCCCATCGCTACAAAGAGCATCAATGTATGCTTGAATTTTTTCCGGGTCGCTTTCGACGCCTGCATATGTGCCCAACACAAATAGCACACTGACATTACCGTCTGGAATTATCCCATTTTTTCTCAGGCGAACGAACGAGGAAACGTCATCCGGTGAATACAAAATATATTGGGCAAGGATTTCTTCGTCGCTCATCCAATGAAAAAAAGATGCAGCTTCAGCATCGTCTTTTTCATTTGTAATCATTTCACGCACCGCCAATGATACCGCCTCGGGGTGAAGTTCGCGCACCACGGCTATTTGCTTCGGTCTTTCATATATTCCTGCTGCTTCGGTGGTTATTTGGATAACCATGTCATCACCACCAAGGGATTTTTTTATAGCCCTTGTTGCGTCTCGGTAGGCATCCGCATCTAAAAGGTGGCGGGCGTTATTATCGCGAACGTGAAGATGTAAAAGCGCTGCCCCAGCGTCACGACAAATGACAGCTTCATTTGCTATTTCATCGGCGCTCAAGGGGATGGCGGGGTGGTCAGATTTTACCCGCCGTGCGCCATTGGGGGCGACTGAAATAAAGCAGGGATGTTTGTGAAGGGATTTTTGATTGTTGTTCATTATTTAAACGACCTATTTACACGAAGGTTTTGCCCTAACGGCACCGGTGCCAAAAATATCGTCTTTTCCCCGTTTGCCAAGGTCTTTGGTTACCTTTTTCAAAAGCATTTTGAAATCAGCGGTGCTTACCGCGCGTCCGCTTTTTCTCAATACCGCAGCAATGGCGGTTATAAACGGCGTTGCGTAGGATGTTCCGCTTTTTATTTTACCGCCACCGCCGGGGGTAGCAACCCAAATCCCAACACCGGGGGCCGCGAAATCAACGTATTTTCCGGTATTGGCATGGCTATATATAAGCTCGCCCCCTTTAAGTGCGGTAACCGCTACTACTTCTTTATAGGCGGCGGGGTAGGCTGGTTTGTCCGAGCGGCCCCAGTTACCAACGGCTGCGATTAGCAGCATGTTTTGTTTTTTGGCAATATCCATTGCCTTTCTTACAACCTTGTTGTCACTGCCGGCGATACTCATGTTTACGGCATCAACTTTTTTCGATGCTAGCCAGTCCATGGATTTAATCAGCCCAATCGCACTACCGACTTTTTTTCCTTCTTCGTTTATCTCGAACATATTTGCGGCATAAAGTTTTGCCCCGGGAACAAGGCCGCCCCATTCGGCCCGGCCAACCAAAATTGCAGCAACCCCGGTGCCGTGATCGGGTGGGGCGGGTTCGCGCCCGGGTTT
>DAOWFB010000022.1 GCA_030638205.1 Thalassospiraceae bacterium | reverse complement strand
GCGGATATGAAATAAATGCTAATTTCTACAAGGTTGGCGGCCTGACCAAGGGTTCTGACGTTCGCATTAGCGGTATAAAGGTCGGAACCGTGCTGGAAACCAGGCTTGACCCGGTTACTTATGATGCCGTTGTCAGCCTTTCTGTTTTACCTGAAATAAAGCTTCCGGTTGATACTAAGGCCGTAATAGCCTCAAGCGGGCTTATGGGTGATAAATACATATCGCTTGAGACCGGAAACGCAAAAGAATTCATTGCCCCGGGCGGGTCTGTTGCCGCAACCAAGGACTTCCGCTCACTTGAAGATCAGGTCGGTGAAATTATCTTTCTTGCCACCGGCGGTGAGGGCAAATCTTCCGGCGGTCTTTAAGGTCTGAATATGACGTTCATAAAAAAAGGCGCATTTTTTGCCTTGGCGGCAGCTTGTTTTCAGCTATTGCCATTAGGTGCAAATGCCGAACCACACCAAATAGCCGTCTTGCAAGGGCTAGACAAGGTAACCGCAAGGGTTTCCACCATCGAAGCTCCGCTGGGCGACACCGTAACCTTCGGCACCCTGGAAATAATAGCGCGTCATTGTGACAAACGCCCACCGGAAGAAACACCGGAAAGTGCTGCGTTTTTGGATATTTGGGAAGTTCGCCCGAACGAGCCTGCAAAATCTATTTTTCGTGGCTGGATGTTTGCATCTAGCCCGGCGTTAAATGCGTTGGAGCATCCGGTTTATGATGTTTGGGTTTTAGATTGTAAAGGCCTGATTGTCGAAGAGTTGCCAGAAGAATAAACAACAGAAAAACCCGTTAGCCAATAACTCCTTCAATGGCGCTTTCAATTTCATCTTTGCTAGCATCTGCCGGAAATTTAGCATCCACACCCAATGCACGCTCGAGCCGTTCAAGATATTCACGGTTGGAAATCTCCACCGCACCCATGCGTTTTAGATGATCGGTTAAAAATTGGGTGTCTAACAGCGTGTATCCACCAAGTTTCAGGCGTGCCACCAGATGAACCAACGCAACCTTGGATGCGTCGGTCTCAAGGGAAAACATGCTTTCGCCGCAAAATGCCCCACGTAAAGACACCCCATAAAGCCCGCCGACTAGTTTTTCATCCCGCCAGCATTCAACCGAATGGGCCAAACCCATTTCATGCATCTCAATATAGGCACGAATTATTTCATCGTTTATCCATGTTTCACCCAAGGCACCGTCACCATCTGGCCGGGGTAGGGCGCATGCCTCGATTACCCTATCAAATGCGGTGTTGCACCTGATCTCAAATGTGTTTTTGCGAATTGTTTTTTTTAGGGATTTTGAAACGTGCAGTTCGTCTAGTGGGATTACGCCGCGCAGCTGTGGGTCAACCCAAAATATGGTCGGGTCGTCGCGTGCTTCCGACATGGGAAAAACGCCTGCGGCGTATGCGCGTACGAGTATTTCAGGGCTTAGTTTGTGCGGTCCGGGAATGGGGCGTGACATATATGCTCCGGGGTAGCGGTTATTATTCGCGATCCATAAATTTTTCAAGCCAGTGAATGTCGTAATCACCGTTGATGATGTCGGGATCAACCGCAAGGCGTTGGTGCAACGGAATTGTTGTTTTTAATCCATCAATTACATATTCGCTCAAGGCCCGGCGCAAACGCATTAGGCATTCATTACGGTTTGTTCCGTGAACAATAAGCTTTGCAATCATGCTGTCGTAATGGGGCGGTACGCTGTATCCGGAATAAAGCCCTGAATCGACCCTGACCCCAAGCCCGCCGGGGGCATGATAAATACCAATTTTACCGGGGCAGGGCATGAATGTTTCCGGGTCTTCTGCATTTATGCGGCATTCAATTGCATGGCCGGAAAATTTTATGTCGTCTTGGACATATCCCAGCGGCGCACCGCTGGCGATACGAACCATTTCACGCACCAAATCAATTCCGGTAATCATTTCTGTTACCGGGTGCTCAACCTGTAAACGAGTGTTCATTTCAATAAAATAGAATTTGCCGTCCTCATAAAGGAATTCAATTGTACCGGCGCTGCGGTAGCCAATTTTTTTAACTGCTTCGGAGGCGATTTCCCCAATTTCGTCGCGTTCGGCTTTGTTTAGTGCCGGCGAGGGGGCCTCTTCCAATACTTTTTGGTGGCGGCGTTGCAATGAACAATCGCGCTCGCCCAAATGCACCACATTGCCGTGGTTATCGGCCAGCACCTGTATTTCAATGTGGCGCGGACGGGTAAGGAATTTTTCAATGTAAACTTCGGGGTTACCAAATATCGAGCCCGCTTCGGAGCGTGCGGTGGTAAATGCTATTTCGATTTCAGCTTCGCTTTGGGCGACTTTCATGCCACGGCCACCACCACCGGCGGATGCCTTGATTATTACCGGATATCCAATTTCTTTGGCAATGCGTTTGGCATCGACAACTTCTTCAACTCCGCCGTCTGAACCGGGCACAACCGGGATGCCTGCTTTCATCACCGCGTCCTTGGCGGCAATTTTATCACCCATAAGACGAATATGTTCAGGGCTGGGGCCAATGAAAACAAAATCGTGCTCTTCGACCATTTGGGCGAACTGGGCATTTTCCGAAAGAAAACCATATCCGGGATGTATGGCATCGGCGTTGGAAATTGTGGCGGCTGAAAGAATTGCCGAAACATTCAGGTAGCTATCTTTGGCCGCTGGTGGGCCAATGCAAACAGCTTCGTCAGCCAAACGCACATGCATGGCGTCTTCATCGGCGGTAGAATGCACCGCAACAGTACGGATACCCATTTCCTTGCAAGCGCGCTGAATGCGAAGTGCAATTTCACCCCGGTTGGCGATTAATACTTTATCGAACATATGTGATCCGCTTTTTAAGACTTATTCGACAATCAAAAGTGGTTCGCCGAATTCAACTGGCGACCCACCTTCAACTAATATTTTTGTAACCTTGCCGCTTTTTGGGGCTTTGATTTGGTTAAACACCTTCATCGCCTCAATCAACATTACAACCTGTCCGGCAGTTACGCTGTCACCAACATTAATAAATGCGGCCGCACCCGGCTCGGGCGATGTGTAAACAATGCCAACCATGGGCGACGTCACAACGCCGGGGTGTTCGGCGTTGGAAGCGGCAGGTGCACTTTCAGCTGTGGGGGCGGCAGGTGCCGGGGCAGGCGGCGCATTAACGCTATGGCTTATATTGGTTCCACCTTTTGAAACGCGAATACTTACATCGCCTTCGCCGTATTCAATTTCGGCCAGGCCGGTTTCGTCAAGAAGCTTTGCCAGCTTTTTGATTAATTTGTCGTCGACGTCAATTTTTTTGCTCATGTAAATATTTTCCGCTTAGTCGTTTTTTAAAATACTGCTCGCCGCATCAAGTGCCATTTCGTAGCCAAACCCACCAAACCCACAAATCATACCTTTGGCTGCCTTGGAAATAAATGAATGATGACGGAATTCCTCACGCTGGTGAATGTTTGACAAGTGAACTTCAATAACCGGAGTAATCGTTCCCTTTATTGCATCAAGTAACGCCACCGAAGTATGGGTATAGGCACCAGCGTTGACTATAAGAATATCAAATTCGTCTTCTGCCTGTTGGATCCAGTCTACCATTTCGCCTTCGGTATTGCTTTGGCGAAACTCTACCGTTAAGCCTAAATCAGATGCGCGTTTTTGGCATTTGTCTTCGATGCTGGCAAGCGTTTCCGCCCCGTATATATCGGGCTCACGCTTTCCTAGCAGATTTAGGTTAGGCCCATTTATGACCATAACCTTAGCGCCAGACTTGCCAGTAGACTTAGTTGTCATTCTTTTATTCCATATTTGGCCCACCTAAACGGTGTCCAGCAGTTACCTGCGGTTTATAGCATGCGTACTTACTTGTGGAACAGGAACTTTAGGCTGTATTAAACAGTGACATCTGGTTATTTTAAGCAAAATAATAACACCAAGCGGGAAAATAATGAACCTTACAATCAATGGCGAAACCAAGAAATTTGAGGCAACACTTAGCCTAGAGCAGCTTTTGAGCCAGATAGGGCTGGACGGTAGCAAGGTTGCGGTTGAGCGCAATAGGGAAATAGTGCCCAAATCTGGCTATGGCAATACCGCTCTGGCCGATGGCGACAATCTGGAAATCGTTCACTTTATAGGTGGCGGCAGCGGTGCCAGGCATGGTGAAGGCGATAGCTTTGAAGTAGCAGGCCAGCCCTATTGGTCACGCTTGTTGGTCGGCACCGGTAAATATAAAGATTTTGAAGAAACTAAAAAAGCGATTGAAGCATCGGGCGCGGAAATAGTTACCGTTGCGGTCAGGCGCGTTAATGTATCCGACCCAAAAGAACCCATGCTGGTCGATTACGTCGATCCCAAGGTTTATACATATTTGCCCAACACCGCCGGATGCTATTCGGCTGATGAAGCAGTTCGCACGCTTCGCCTTGCACGCGAAGCAGGTGGTTGGGATTTGGTAAAGTTAGAAGTATTGGGCGATCAAAAAACCCTTTATCCCAATATGCCGGAAACAATTATTGCCGCTGAAACACTTATTAAAGAGGGTTTCAAGGTAATGGTTTATTGTGCCGACGATCCCATACAGGCAAAACGATTAGAGGACATGGGTTGCGTTGCAATCATGCCGCTGGCCGCACCAATTGGTTCGGGCTTGGGTGTGCAAAACCCGGTCAGTATTCGTTTAATTGTTGAGCAAGCAAATGTTCCGGTTTTGGTTGATGCCGGTGTTGGCACCGCATCGGACGCCGCAGTTGCGATGGAGCTTGGCTGTGATGGTGTTTTAATGAACACCGCAATCGCCGAAGCCAAAGACCCGGTAAAAATGGCACGGGCCATGAAGTTGGCGGTTGAGGCTGGTCGTCTTGCATATTTGGCCGGGCGCATGGGTAAAAAGAAATACGCCGACCCATCATCGCCCCTTGCCGGGCTTATTTAAACTGGAACCAAATAAATGAACCCCGATTTGTGGTTTTCGTTTGTTGCCGTAACCGTTGCCGCCGTGCTGTCGCCGGGGCCGGCGGTATTGTTGGCGCTGACCCATGGCGGAATGAACGGCCCGCGCGGTGGTTTTTTTGCCATCATGGGTAACGAAACCGGTTTGGTTATTTTAATTGCAATATCTATTGTTGGTATCGGCGCGGTGCTGGAAACGTCATCGCAAATATTAACTTATCTAAGGGTGTTTGGCGGTCTGTATCTAATTTATCTTGGGTTTAGATTGTTACTGGTAAAACAAAAACTTTCCATCAGCGATGCGGGCGGGGAAATAAAACCGGCAAAAGTATTTTCACCACGCAAATCATATTTTCAAGGTATCGGTGTGGCCCTTAGCAACCCCAAGGCATTGCTGCTTATTGGTGCGCTGTTCCCACAGTTTTTGGATATGTCGTACCCCGTATGGCAGCAGCTTGTTATCATGGGGATTACATTGTTGGTGTTATCGTTTACGGCGTTGATGGGCTATGCCTTGCTTGCATCCAAGGCGGCCAATAAGGCTGCGAATAAATCAGGCTCGGCAGTTGCCGGAAAAATGAGCAAGGTTTCCGGCGTTTTATTTATTTTGTTTGGTACCCTGTTAGCGGCTGATGTGCGTTGAAGGCCAGAGCTCTAAAGGTAGGTGCGTTAGCTGCCTTTAAGGAACGCAGGCATGTGGTCGGTGCCGCCTAAGCCGCTACCATCGCCTTCGCTACCGTGGCCCGGTTTTTTTTCACCATGAGAATTTCTCTCAGAAGATTTTTTTTCAGGTTGGGGCGCGCTTTCGGTTTTTGCTTCAGCTTTTACCTCAGCTTTTGCCTCAACTTTTACTTCGGGCTTTGTTTCAGGCTTTGTTTCGGGCTTCGCGCCATTGTCAGTTGTCGGATTGTTTCTTCCGCGACCGCCACGGCGACGTGGTTTTTTTGCCCCATCTTTTTTGTCGTCTTTGTTGGGGCTGGCTTTTGGCCCACGTCCACCACGCCCGTCGCGTCCACCACGCCCATCGTCTTTTTCCGCTTTTCCTTCGTCAAACGCAGGTATCTGGACGCGCGGTATTTCTTTTCCGGTGAGCCCTTCAATGGCGGAGATGTATTTTCCGTCTTCGGGTAGGGCAATTGTGAACGCATGACCTTCGCGTCCGGCACGGCCGGTGCGACCAACCCGGTGAACGTAATCTTCGTCGCGCATGGGAACGTCATAGTTAAATACATGGGAAAGATTTGGTATATCAAGACCGCGTGCGGCAACATCGGAACATACAAGTATGCTGAATTTCTTTTCTTTGAAATTGGCAAGCATTTCGGTACGGGCTGGCTGGCTCATATCGCCGTGCAGCTGACCGACCTTGTGTCCATGTTTGGCCAAAGATTTATAAACCGTCGCAACATCAATTTTGCGATTACAAAAAACAATCGCATCTTTTACGTCTTCGTGGGCAATTAACGCACGAAGGGCGTCGCGTTTAAGTTTTTTCTTGGCATCCATTCCGCGTACATGGGATGGAACTTTTAAAATTAAAAGCCCCTGGATAACCGTATCGGCGGTTGATGCCGGTGCGGAAACGGAAATTTCCTTGGGGTTCATCAAGAACCTGTCGGCAAGTTTTTTAATTTCCGGTGCCATAGTCGCGGAAAAGAACAATGTTTGGCGAATGGGCGGCAACAGCTTGACGATTTTTTCAACATCGGGAATAAAGCCCATGTCGAGCATACGATCGGCTTCGTCAATAACCAGTATCTTGATGTCATTCATCAATATATGGCCACGCTCAAACATATCCATCAATCGTCCCGGGGTTGCGATAAGAACATCAACCCCACGGTCAAGAAGCTTGGCCTGTTTGCTCATATCGGTACCACCGATAAGCAATGCCTTTGATAGCTTGCTGTGTTTTCCGTAGGTATCAAAGTTTTGCGCAACCTGTGCGGCTAGTTCGCGGGTTGGCTCTAATATCAGCGAGCGCGGCATGCGCATTCTGGCGCGGCCGTGGGAAAGGATATCAATCATCGGCAAGGTAAAGCCAGCGGTCTTGCCGGTGCCGGTTTGGGCACAACCAAGGATGTCGCGACCCATCAAGACCACGGGGATGGCTTTTTCTTGTATTGGGGTGGGGGTTTCGTAGCCTGCTTCGCTTACAGCGCGCAGTACGTCGTCACCTAGTCCGGTATTGGCAAATGTCATTTAATTTTTAGATCGAGCTCTTCAACGCCCAGATCTGGACTTTCATATAAATTGTTATTTTCTGGGCGGATTAACACCACGTTAGGGGCTCGCTGTCAATTAAATAGGGGGTAAATAGTAGATATTTGGCCGCTTATTGGCCATTTTCTTATCGTTTTCCTATCGTTTTCTCATTGTTTTTTGGCCCTTTCACTCCTTGGCCGATACCAATCCATGGGATACCTTGGGCTCAAGACGACTCGTAAATATAGGAGCATCCCTTGCTGATAAGCGCCCAACAATCGGTTCTGCTGGTAATAGACATTCAAGAACGCCTGAACCCGGCAATGAATGCCCCGGAGCTGGTGCTGCAAAATGCAGAACGTCTGTTAAGGGGGGCGGATCTTTTAAATGTTCCGACATTGATATCAGAGCAATACCCCAAGGGCCTTGGTCATACCGTAGAACCTATCGCATCGCTGTTACCCGAAGGTTCGGTGCAGGAAAAGGAAACGTTTTCTTGCATGGCTGATGATGATTACGCTGCTCGCTTTAATGGTTTGAATAAATCTCAGGCCATCATTTGTGGGATTGAGGCGCACGTTTGTGTTTTGCAGACCGCAAGCGATCTTATAGATAGTGGAAAAAAAGTATTTGTTGTTGCCGATGCCACGTCTTCGCGTGCGGCGGCAAATCATATGCTTGCGCTTGAACGGGCAAAAACAGCAGGGGCCGAAATAGTCACCACCGAAATGGTTTTATTTGAATGGTTGCGCCGTGCCGGTACGCCAGAATTTAAAGAAATAAGCAAACTAGTGAAATAAATAAATGAACAAACATAAACTCGTACTAATACCGGGGCTTTTGTGTGATGAGAACCTGTGGGCCCATCAGGTTAGCGGCCTTGCCGACATGGCCGAGGTTGAAGTTGCCGACATAACCCGCGAAGACAACATTCCTGATTTAGCTCGGGCGGTTTTGCGCCGGGCACCGGAAAGGTTTTCGTTGGCAGGTCTTTCAATGGGCGGTTACGTCGCCCATGAAATAATGCGCCAAGAACCGACACGAATTGAACGTCTTGCGTTGGTCGATACATCGGCCCGACCCGACACCCCGGAAAATACAAAAAAAAGAAAATCCATGATGGATCTTGCTACACATGGAAAGTTCAAGGGCGTTACACCATTGTTGCTTCCTAATCTTGTCCACCCTGACCATGTAGAAAAAGCAAACGTTGGTGATGTGGTTTTGCGGATGGCAGAAAGCGTGGGCAAGGATGCGTTTTTACGTCAGCAAACCGCACTGATGCACCGGGTTGATTCAAGACCTGATCTTGCAAATATAAATTGCCCAACATTGGTTTTATGTGGGCGCGAAGACGCGCTTACCCCGGTGGAGGTCCATCAAGAAATGGCAGACGCAATTGGCGACAATGCTAAACTTGTGGTGGTAGAGCATTCAGGTCATCTTGCACCACTGGAACAGCCTAGGGTAGTAACCGATGCTTTTAAAAAGTGGTTGGAGCAATAATAAATGGCAACAATTCTTTCATACCGTGGCATATCGCCAGATATAGATAAAAGTGCGTTTATTGCCGAAACGGCCGTGGTAACTGGTGATGTAAAAATTGGAAAAAACACAGGCATTTGGTATGGCTGTGTCGTTCGTGGTGACGTTAACAAAGTCCGCATTGGTTCGGGTGTAAATATTCAGGACGGAACTATTGTTCATGTTTCCGGTAGCTTTGAAACCGTAATTGAAAACAATGTAACCATTGGCCATATGGCGCTTATTCATGCTTGCACGTTGGGCGAAGGGTGCTTTATTGGCATGAAAGCCTGCATCATGGATGGCGCGGTGGTTGAGACGGGTGCTATGTTAGCCGCCGATGCGCTATTGACGCCGGGCAAACGTATTCCGGCGGGTGAATTATGGGCAGGTAGCCCAGCCCGGTTTGTGCGCAAGGTGGGCGAAAAAGAAATAGCCATGATGGAATACACCGCGCCCCGTTACGTAAAAATGGCGGCAGAATACAAAAAGGTTGAGGAAGGCGAGGCATGAGTGGGGAAAGCGTTGCAGAACTAATTGACGGCGTGCTTGCGGGAACGCCCCGCGCCATAGCCCGCGCCATGTCGGTTGCCGAGGGTCGCTCGGAT